>NZ_NKUH01000019.1:0-50784 GCF_009192895.1 Xanthomonas sp. LMG 12460
GGCGGGCCATGGTGCCAGCGTGATCGGCTGAGGTAGCCCAGCGGCCACCTCAGCCTCCCAACCACCACGATCAGGCGCCGCTCTGGTGCCGTTGCGACAGATGCTACCCCCTGGCTCCAGGTCGTGGCAGGTTGTTCGAGGTGCCCTGAAGTCGCTCCCACAGTTGGCTCCCACAACGCACCTGCGACGAGCGCGGCCAACGTTAAAAGCGGCTCTGCGCCCGACCACTGGCATTCCACGCAACACGCACACCGCCGCCCGGCCTTCCAGGCGGCGGCGTAGCGATCCCTCAGAGCTTCCCGGCGCCGGCCTTGGCCTTGACGTCCGCCGCCACCTTGTTCGCCGGCAGCAGCGAATAGGTGTACGGCGGGGTCCAGCCGATGTTGTTGTTCCACGAGCAGGTCAGCGCCTGGCCGTTGAGCAGCGAGCCGAAATCGCGGTAGACGCTGCCGCCGTAGTCGGCCGCGATCTTGTCGCAGCTGCTCACGCCGCTGATGTCGAAGACGTTGTTCTCGGAGAAGATCTTCGATTCCTTGCCGACGCCGTGCGCGTAGGAGAACGGATACACCGAATTGCTGGTGCTGCCCACGTGGTAGTTGTTGTACAGGTGCACCTGGCCGAAGCGCACCCGCGGCGCGCGCGCGGAGATGTTCTCGAACAGGGTGTTGTGGATGGTCACCTTGAGCTTGCCGCTGTCGGTGCTGGAGGCGCTGTCGCTGGAGCCGATCAGGTTGTTCTTCTCGTGCGACTTGAACACCGAGTACGACACGGTGACGTAGTTGGCGCCTTTCTTGATGTCCAGCGCGCCGTCGTGGTGCTGCTTGGGGCGGCCGTTGGCGGTGCCGTTCTGGTCGTCGGTGCGGCGGCCGTCGGTGAAGGTCACGTGGTCCACCCACACGTTGCTGGCGCCCTCGATGGTCATGCCGTCGTATTCGGAGTTCCAGTTGCCGGCGCTGCCGTCGTTCGGATCCCACACCGGTTGCGGATCCCATGGATTCTCGATGGTCAGGTTGCGCACGATCACGTCGTTGGCCTTGACGTAGAAGTAGCCCTCGCGGATCTCGGCGTTGCTGCCGACGCCGATCAGCGTGGTCTTGGTGGGCACATCCAGGCGCGCGCGGCTCTTCATGTCCGCGGTGGTGCTGTACGGCGTGCCTTCGCTGATGTCGATGATGCCGTTGACCTTGATGATGCGGCCGTTGCTGCCGGCACTGGCCTTCAGCGCGGCCTTCAGCTGCGCCGCGGTGCTGACGCTGTAGACGTCGGCCGCAGCGGCCTTGGAACCGCCCTTGGTGCCGCCGTTCTGCGTGGCCCAGCCGGTGCTGGCGACCTCCAGGCTGGCGTCGGCATGGGCGGCGCCGGCCAGGCCGGCCAGGCACAGGGCCAGGCCGAACGTGCGCAGCGGCGAGCGTGGCGATGAAGCGATGAGGGACTGCGTGGTCATCCTGGAAACCTCGTGAGCGTGCGTGGTTTGGACGCAGGCGCGCGCGCTCCGCAGCAGCGGAATGCACGGCGACGCCTGCGCGATCGCTGTCCCCTCGGACAACTGCGGGTCATGCCTTCGTGGGAGGCAGGCGCCGAAGAGGCGCGCACTGTAGGCAGCGCGTGGCACGTGTAAAGAGGCGTTGGAGAAACGCGCGATCCAACCGCACAATGTGTGAACCACGTCGCACGAATCGCCTGCGCGCGCCAGGGCGCCGCGGCACCATCGCTGCGGGACAACAACGCTGTCCCACCGACAGAAGGCGACATTGCGGAAGCCGCCTGCGACAGCGCAAAAACACCGAAAGCCGCAAACGGCAGGTGGCAGCCGCCGGGCCTCACCCATCGACACGCAGCACGCAGCACGCAGGTGCGCTTGCCACAACGAACACTGCCGGCGCCACCGCCGACCGCCTGCAGCGGCATCGCCAGGATCAGGTTGGGGAACGCATGCGGCGCAGTGCCGCCGCGCCGGGCGGGAGTAGGCCGGTATCACCTACCCCGGCGCTTGCGCCACCGCCTTCCGCATCCAGGCGGCGGCACTCGAACGAAACCGCACGCCGCCCGCGGCGGACGCGCAGGAGCTCAGGACATGCCGTCGAAGAACAGCTCGATCGCCATCACCAGCGCGTCCTCGCGGCCGTTCGCGGCCGGGTAGTAGCGCGGGCGGCGGCCGATCTCGTTGAAGCCTTCGCTGTGGTACAGGGCGATCGCATTGGGATTGGACGGCCGCACTTCCAGGAACACCCGGCGCGCGCCGAGGTCGACGCCGTACTTGATCAGCGCGCGCAGCAGCAGCCGGCCGTAGCCGCGCGACTGCCGCTCGGGCGCCACGCAGACGTTGAGGATGTGCGCCTCGTCGGCGGCGACGCTGATCACGCCGTAGCCGACGATCGTGCCCTCCTCCACCAGCACCCAGCCCGGATAACCGGCCTGCAGGCAGTCGCGGAAGATGCCGCGGGTCCAGGGGAACGGATAGGCGCGGCGCTCGATCTCCATCACCGCGTCCAGATCGGCCTCGCGCAAGGCGCGCAGCGTGGCCGTGGGCGCCGATGCCGAGCCCAGCGCGCTCATCGCGGCGCCCGCTTGCGCAGCGCGCGCAACTGCGGCCACAGCGCGCGTTTGGCCGCCGCATTGCCGCGCAGTTCGTCCAGCGGCCAGGTCGCCATCAGCGCCTGCGTGGCCGGATCGTTGGGGTTGAGTCCGGAGGCGCGCAGCAGGGCGATCTGCAGACGGTCGGGCAGGCGCAGCCCGACCCGGCGCGTACCTGCCGCGGGCGCCGCACGCGGCGCGTCCGGCTGCACCGCCGGTGCCGGGGGCGCAGGTGCGCGACGCCGCTCCGGTGCGTCGCCGGCCGGCATGTCGGCGGCATGGCCGCCACGCGGCGGCGCCGATGCCGATGGCGCGCGCTGCACCGGCGTCGCCGGCGACGGGACGGGCTCGGGCTCGACCACGGCCGCGGCATCCACATACACGGTGTAGCCCAACGCCTGCAGCCAGCCGACCTGTTCGGCCGACCACAACGGCACATGCATGGACGCGGGCTCGCTCATGCCGCGTCCGGCACCTTGCGCCAGCGCCGCCACAGCCACAGGCAGGGGCCGGACAGCGCGTACAGCACGCCGATCGCCAGCAGCGCCCGCGCCAGGTCGATGACCAGCACCGCCAGCACGATCGGCGCCAGCACCAGCATCAGGAACGGCACCCGGTCGGTGCGCGGGCCCTTCTCGCCACTGCCCTTGAAGCTCCAGAAGCGGATGCGGCTGACCATCAGCAGCGCCGCGGTCACGGTCAGACCCAGCGCCACGTAGCGCAGCTGTTCGCCGTCCCAGCCCAGCGAGCCGTCGGCGAAGGACCACACGAAGGCCATCATCAGCCCGGCCGCGGCCGGGCTGGCCAGGCCCACGAACCAGCGCTTGTCGACCGTGCCGACCTGGGTGTTGAAGCGGGCCAGGCGCAGCGCGGCGCAGGCCGCGTACAGGAACGCCGCCGACCAGCCGACCCGGCCGAGCATGCCGCCATCGAACTTCAGCGCCGACAACGACCAGTGGTACATCACCAGCGCCGGCGCCATGCCGAAGCTGACCAGGTCGGCCAGCGAGTCGTACTGCACGCCGAATTCGCTGCTGGTGCCGGTCAGCCGCGCCACGCGCCCGTCCAGCCCGTCCATCACCGCGGCCACGAACACCGCCACGCTGGCGTGCACGAACTGGCCGTTGGCGGCGGCGATGATGGCGTAGAAACCGGAGAACAGGCCGGCGGTGGTGAACAGGTTCGGCAGCAGGTAGATGGTGCGCGAACGGGGGGGCGGTCGGGATGGGTCCATCCCGCCAGTCTAATCGACTTGCCAGGCCCGTCGGCGGGTGCTGCAATCGGCGCTCCCGCCGCGCCCTGGAGACCGAGATGCGCGCCCTGCCCCGGTTTTGCTGCCTGCCCCTGCTCGCCGTCAGCGGCATGCTCGGCGCCACCACCCTGTACCAATGGAAGGACGCGCAGGGCGTCACCCACTATGCCGAGACCCCGCCCCCCGGCGGCAAGTACCAGGTGCGCAAGGTGGACACCCGTGGCGATGCCCCGACCGAGACGCCCGAGGCGGCCCCGGCCGAGAACGCCAGGTGCCTGACCGCGCGCAAGAACCTGGACATCCTCGACAAGCCCGGCAAGATCACCACCGACAGCGATGGCGACGGCAAGCCGGACGGGGAACTGGACGAATCCCAGCGCGGCGCGCAGAAGGCCCTGGCCGAGGCCGCGATCAAGGCCTACTGCACCCCGGCC
The DNA here is from genome assembly GCF_009192895.1 of Xanthomonas sp. LMG 12460. Classification (NCBI taxonomy): domain Bacteria; kingdom Pseudomonadati; phylum Pseudomonadota; class Gammaproteobacteria; order Lysobacterales; family Lysobacteraceae; genus Xanthomonas; species Xanthomonas sp. LMG 12460. The sequence continues at coordinate 4,261 of NZ_NKUH01000019.1, forward strand.
GCCGTACCCGCCAAGTAAGCCGAACGCGCCCCGAACGCACGCGGCCGGCCGCGGGCGATGCCCGCAGCGCCGGCAATGACTGGCAAAATGGGCGACCCGCCGTCTGCGAAGCCCCTCGATGCGCCTTTCCCAGTTCCACCTGCACACCACCAAGGAAACCCCGGCCGACGCCGAACTGGTCAGCCACCAGTTGATGCTGCGCGCGGGCATGATCCGCAAGCTCGCCTCCGGCCTGTATACCTGGTCGCCGCTGGGCCTGCGCGTGCTGCGCAAGGTGGAAGCGGTGGTGCGCGAGGAAATGAACCGCGCCGGCGCGGTGGAAGTGCTGTTCCCGACCATCCAGCCGCGCGAGCTGTGGGATGCCACCGGGCGCTGGAGCAAGTTCGGCGGGCTGATGCTGCGCATGCAGGACCGCAAGGAACAGGACTATTGCTACAGCCCGACCGCCGAAGAGGCCGCCGCCGACTTCGCGCGGCAGGAGCTGAGCAGCTACAAGCAGTTGCCGGTCAACTTCTACCAGATCCAGACCAAGTTCCGCGACGAGATCCGCCCGCGCTTCGGGGTGATGCGCGCGCGCGAGTTCCTGATGAAGGACGCCTACTCGTTCCACATCAGCGACGAGGACCTGGCGCGCGAGTACGAGAACATGAAGGCGGCCTACACCCGCATCTTCACCCGCCTGGGACTGCAGTTCCGCGCGGTGCAGGCCGATTCCGGCGACATCGGCGGCGACGCCTCGCAGGAATTCCACGTGCTGGCCGCCTCCGGCGAGGATTCGCTGGCGTTCTCCACCGGCTCGGACTACGCGGCCAACGTCGAAGCCGCCGTCGCCGCGGCCCCGGCCCCGCGCCCGGCTGCCGGCGAGGAGCTGCGCAAGGTCGCCACGCCCACCCAGAAGACCTGCGAGGCGGTGGCCGAGCTGCTCGGCCTGCCGCTGCAGCGCACGGTCAAGTCGGTGGCGGTGATGGCCGGCGAGACCTTCGTGCTGGCGCTGGTGCGCGGCGATCACACGGTCAACGAGATCAAGCTGGGCAAGGTCGCCGGCCTGGCCGGCTACCGCATGGCCAGCGAGGCCGAGATCCTCGCGCACCTGGGCAGCGAGCCGGGCTTCCTCGGCCCGCTGGGTCCGCGCCAGCCGATCCGCGTGGTCGCCGACCGCGACGTGGCGGCGCTGGCCGACTTCGTCGTCGGCGCCAACGAACGCGGCTTCCACCTGGCCGGGGTCAACTGGGGCCGCGACCTGCCGGAACCGGACGCCGTCGCCGACCTGCGCAACGTGGTCGAGGGCGAGCGCGCCCACGACGGCGGCGAGATCCGCCTGGCCCGCGGTATCGAGGTCGGCCATGTGTTCCAGCTCGGCCGCCAGTACGCGCAGGCGCTGGACGCCACCGTGGTGGACGAGAACGGCAAGACCGTGACGCTGGCGATGGGCTGCTACGGCATCGGCATTTCCCGCATCGTCGCTGCGGCGATCGAGCAGAACCACGACGACGCCGGCATCCGCTGGCCGCAGCCGATGGCGCCGTGGACGGTGGCGGTGTGCGTGATCAATCCCAAGCGCGACCCGGCGGTCGACGCCGCCGGCGAGGCATTGCTGTCGGAGCTGCAGCAAACCGGGCTGGATGCGGTGCTGGACGACCGCGGCCTGCGCCCCGGCGCGATGTTCGCCGATATCGAATTGATCGGCGTTCCGCACCGGGTGGTGGTCTCGGAGCGGGGCCTGGCCGCCGGCACCTTCGAATATCGCGCGCGCAGCGGCGGCGATGCCGAACACCTGGATCGAACCGCCTTGCTGGCACGCCTGCAGGCGTGACGAAAGGGGCCGGGAGGATATCCCGGCCCTTTTTCTTTACGCCGCCGTCACGCCTTATGAGGGAAACCAGAGCGGTCTGTTTTCAATTGATTACGGCCGCCAGGGATCCATAAGGACATATTCCCACGGCATTGCGACCGAAAATACCCGCCGCGAATTAAGCAGGGTATTTGTCAATCCGATAAAGCATCATTATGATCCTGCGCTAGCCAGGGAATGGCGGAAGCCACCACCCATTTTCCGGAGTAAAGATGACCATCGATCTCAGTGGCCTGTCGGCCAAGCAGTTGGGCGCCCTCATCAAGACCGCCAAGAAGCAGCAGTCCATCGTCGCCAAGCGCACCCCCATCGCCAAGGTCCGCACCCAGCTGGCGCGCCTGGCCAAGAGCCACGGCTACAGCATCGAGGAAGTCTTCGGCGGCGCCCCCGCCGCGCGCGGCCGCAAGGCCGGCAAGCCGGGTCCGAAGCCGGGCCGCAAACTGGGCAAGGTTCCGCCGAAATACCGCAACCCCGCCAATGCCGCCGAAACCTGGACCGGCCGCGGCAAGCAGCCGCGCTGGCTGGCCGATCTGGTCGCCAAGGGCAAGAAGGTCGACGATTTCCTGATCGCCGGCGGCGCCGCCAAATCCGCCGCGCCGGCCAAGAAGACCGCCAAGAAGGCGGTCAAGCGCGTCGCCAAGAAGGCCAGCAAGAGCGCTGCGCCGAAGGCCTGATCCGCCACCGCAACCGCAGTCGAAACGCCGGCGCATGCCGGCGTTTTTTATTGCCGCATTCAAAGATTCTTGCGCGCCGGCACCAACAGATTGCCGAACAGCAGGCCGGCGACCAGCGCCATCACGATATTGGTCACCGTCAGCAGCGCCGATTGCCCGCCGAGCACGTCCTGCTGCTGGACTAGGGTCAACAGCCCGCGCAAGCTGGCACTCCCGGGCACCAGCATGATGATGCCCGGCAACCGGACCAGCGCACCCGGCCGGTGCACGATGCGTCCGAACAGATTGCCGGCCGCGGTCAATACCATCGCCGACAGGAAGATGCCGACCGGGCTGCCCCAGGCGTCGCCGGCGAAACGCGCGATCGCGTAGCCGGCCACCGATGCCGCCATCACGAACGGATAATCGCGCAGGCTGGCCTTGAACAGCAGTGCGAACGCGTAGGCGGCCACCAGCAGCGAGGCCCATTCCACCCAGCCGTGCTGCGGCCGCGACGCCCGCACCATCGGCTCCAGGCCGAGCAGTTGCGCCAGGGTCACCGCGATCACCGCGCCGACGGTCAGCTTGACGATGGTGGTGACCGCGCCGGCGAAGCGCGCCGTGCCCGAGACCCAGTGCTGGCTGGTGAGTTCGTTGACCGCATTGGTCAGCGCCATACCCGGCAGCAGCACCACCAGCGAGGCGATGATCACCGTATTGAGATTCAGCGGCGCCACGAAACTGGCCACCAGGGTCGCGACGAAACCGGCCAGCAACGCCGCCAGCGCGTCGTTGGCTTCTTTGGTGGCCGGGCGTTTGTCGGTGAGCTGGGTGAGCACGCCGATCAGCAGGCCGATGGCGGTGGCGGTGGCGATGTCCAGCCACGGCAGGCGCCACAACCCGGCCACGCCGGCCGCGGCCAGGCCGAAGCCGAGCACCTGCATCGCCATCCAGCGCCGCCCCGGCGGCTGGTCCAGCTGGCGCAGCGCGGTGTGGCCCTGGGCCACGCTCATGCGCCCGCTGGCCACGTCGTCGGCGATGCGGTCGGCGACGCTGAGCTTGTGCAGGTCGTTGTCGCCCGGCGCCAGCCGCACCACGCGGGTGATGTCGCTGGAGCCGATCGCCTTGGTCGGGTCGCTGAAGCTGAGGATCAGCCCGGTCGGGTTGGACCACGGTTCGCAGTCCAGGTCCAACTGCTGCGCCAGCGCCACCACTGCCGCCTCCAGCCGCTGCGCGGTGGTGCCATAGGTGTGCAGTCGCCCGGCGATGTCGGAGACGAAGGCGATGCGCTGCGCGTAGGTCGCGTTGGCGGAGGGACTGACGGTGGGAGCGGCGGGCATGTCGGCTAGTATGGCGCGAACGCCGCGCCCGGCCACCCCGTCGCGATCACCACATCTGCAACACGGGCGAAACAGGTATGCTCGCGCACCGGACGCCCCCATGATCGAACCGCAACCGCCCAAACTCAGCCAGGACGACCGAGACCCCTCGCGGGTGCGGCTGACCGGCAGTTGGACCCTGGCCACGGCCCTGGCGTCCTCGGAAGTGCTGCGCGGGATGCCGGCCGGCACCACCGGCATCGACGCCAGCGGCATCGGCCAGCTGGATTCGGCCGGGGTGCTGCAACTGATGCGCTACGCCACCCGCAACGGCATCGCCCACGAGGCGCTGGATTTCCGCCAGGATCACCGCGCGCTGGTCTCGACCATCGAGGACGTGGCCGACGACCGCCCCAAGCGCAAGCGCGACTACGGCTTCGCCGCGGCGCTGGAACGCCTGGGCTACGCGGTGCACCGCAACGGCAAGGAAATCGTCGCCCTGGTCGGCTTCCTCGGCGAGACCCTGGTCAAGCTGCTGCGGCTGCTGCACGCGCCGCGCCGGTTCCGCCTGACCGCCACCGTGCACCACATGGAACAGGTCGGCCTGGACGCGGTGCCGCTAGTGGCGCTGCTGTCGTATCTGGTCGGCGCGGTGATCGCCTTCCTCGGCTCCACGATCCTGCGCGACTTCGGCGCCGAGATCTACGTGGTGGAACTGGTCAGCATCGCCTTCCTGCGCGAGTTCGCGGTGCTGCTGACCGCGATCGTGCTGGCCGGGCGCACCGCCAGCGCGTTCACCGCGCAGATCGGCGCGATGAAGGCGCGCGAGGAGGTCGACGCGATCCAGACCCTGGGCCTGGACCCGATGGATCTGCTGGTGATCCCGCGGCTGGTGGCGCTGCTGCTGATGCTGCCGCTGCTGACCTTCGTGGCGATGATCGCCGGCCTGGCCGGCGGCGTCACCGTCGGCGCCTTCGACCTGGGCATCCCGCCGCAGATGTACCTGGCGCGCATGCACGACACCATCCAGATCCGGCACATGCTGGTGGGTCTGTCCAAGGCGCCGATCTTCGCCATCGTGATCGGCCTGATCGGCTGCCTGGAGGGACTGCGCGTGGAAGGCACCGCGCAGTCCGTCGGCGAGCGCACCACCTCCAGCGTGGTGCAGACGATCTCGCTGGTGATCATCATCGACGCGATCGCCGCGCTGTGGTTCATGAACATGGGGTGGTGACGTGAAGCCGGGAATCGGGAGTGGGAAATCGGGAATGGGAAAAGCTGGCGGCGTCCGCGACGCTGGCCAGGAGTGCACGCTTTGACCATTCCCGATTCCCCACTCCCGAACCCCGAGCAAGACCTCGCCATCTCCGTGCGCGGCCTGGTCAATCGCTTCGGCAGCCAGACCGTGCACGAGGAGCTGGACCTGGACGTGCGCCGCGGCGAGATCCTCGGCGTGGTCGGCGGATCGGGGACCGGCAAGTCGGTGCTGATGCGCACCATCCTCGGCCTGCGCGAGCCCGATGCCGGCAAGATCCAGGTGCTCGGCGTGGATACCGATTCCGGCCGCCGCGCCGATCGCCTGCACGTGGAGCGCAACACCGGCGTGCTGTTCCAGGACGGCGCGCTGTTCTCCTCGCTGACCGTCGGCGAGAACGTGCAGGTGCCGCTGAAGGAGCATTTCGGCGAACTGCCCGACAGCTGGCACTACGAGCTGGCGCTGCTGAAGGTGAAGCTGGCCGGCCTGCCCGCCGATGCATTGAACAAGCTGCCCTCGCAGCTGTCCGGCGGCATGCGCAAGCGCGCCGGGCTGGCGCGTGCGCTGGCGCTGGACCCGCCCCTGTTGTTTCTGGACGAACCCACCGCCGGGCTGGACCCGATCGGCGCGGCCGCCTTCGACCGGCTGATCCGCACCCTGCAGGAAGCGCTGGGCCTGACCGTGTTCCTCATCACCCACGATCTGGACACCTTGTACGCTATCTGCGACCGCGTGGCGGTGCTGGCCGACCGCAAGGTCATCGCCAACGCGCCGCTGGCCGAGATCGAGCACGTGGATCATCCGTGGATCCAAGAATATTTCCACGGCCCGCGCGCCCGCGCCGCGCGCGATGCCAAGACCGCCTGGACCGAGACCCCCTGAGCCCATGGAAACCAAAGCCAATTACGTGCTGATCGGCGCCTTCACCATCGTGGTGGGGATCGCGCTGCTGCTGTTCGGACTCTGGGCCGCCAAGTACTCCTCCGACCGCACCTGGCAGGAGTACCGCGTGGTGTTCCGCGAGGCGGTGACCGGCCTGTCGGTCGGCAGCCCGGTGCAGTACAACGGCATCGCGGTGGGCTCGATCACCGAGCTGACCCTGGCGCCGAACGATCCGCGCCAGGTGGTGGCGCGGATCCGGGTCAACTCGACCACGCCGATCAAGAGCGACACCCGCGCCAAGCTGGGCATCACCAGCCTGACCGGCCCGTCGATCATCCAGCTCTCCGGCGGCACCCCGGAAGCGCCGTCGCTGACCTCGATCGACAACAGCGACGCGCCGATCATCCAGACCACGCCCTCGGCGCTGCAGAACATCACCGACACCGCCAACCGCATCGTCGAGCGCCTGGACGAGGTGCTCAGCGACCGCAACGTCGCCAGCATCACCGCCACCCTGCACAACCTGGAAACCATCAGCGGCGGCCTGGCCGACCGCGACCAGGGCATGCAGTCGCTGATCGTCAGCGCGCGCGATGCGGCGCGCAACCTGGACACCACGCTCAAGACCACCAACGGCACCATCCAGCGCCTGGACCAGAACCTGGTGCAGCAGTTGCCGCCGATCCTGGACAAGCTGGAGGACACGCTGAGCAAGCTGGATTCGGCCGCCGGCAATGCCGACAAGATCCTTGGCGAGAACCGCTCGGCGATCAACAGCTTCGCCAACGACGGCCTCGGCCAGCTCGGCCCGACCCTGACTGAACTGCGCGGCCTGATCCGCGACCTGCGCCGGGTCAGCGACCGCCTGGACAACAACCCCGCGCGCTACCTGCTCGGCCGCGACGCCCCGAAGGAGTTCAAACCCAAATGAAGCCGATGCGCGCCTTCCTCCTGCTCGCCGTGCCGGCCCTGCTGCTGACCGGCTGTTCGCTGCCCGGCGGCAACAAGGAGCCGGTGACGATCTACGCGCCGGACGTGCGGGTCACCGCCGACCCGGCCTGGCCGCAGGTGAGCTGGCAACTGGCGCTGACCAAGCCCAGCGCCGCGCGCGTGGTCGACAGTTCGCGCATCGCGGTGCGGCCGACGCCCGACGAACTGCAGGTATATGGCGGCGTCAGCTGGGCGCAACCGGCCACCGACATGCTCGAGGACATGCTGCTGCGCGCATTCGAGGATTCCGGGCGCATTCCCGGCGTGGCCCGGCTCGGCACCGGCATCCGCGCCGACTACAAGCTGCTGCTGGACCTGCGCCGTTTCGAATCGGACTACGCCGGGCGCGCGGTGCCGTCGGCGACCATCGAGCTCAATGCCAAGCTGCTGTACAGCGCCGACCAGCGCGTGGTCGCCTCGCGCACCTTCCTGGTGACCCAGCCTGCCGCCGGCACAGCCGAATCGCAGGTGGTCGACGCCTTCGGCCAGGCCATGTCGCACCTGGGCCACGACGTGGTCGGCTGGACCCTGCAGCAGGGCCAGGCCGACGCCGCCACCGCGCTCGCTCCTGCTACCCCGGCTGTGCGTTCCCCACCACGAAAATAGCGAGCGCACCGGATGAACGCAAGCTGTCTTACCAGTTACGTCTCGAGGTAAGCGCCGGCGACGAGTGTGCCGTAGCAGAAAGTTAGACGCAGCCATTGAATGGAACGCAAACTAGTCGACTTATCGAAGTGACGAAGGGGTGATAAAATCCCGCCGCGGACATGAGTTCGCAAGGAGTATAAAAGGATCTTTAATGAAAATTAAGATGTTGATGAGCTGCCTCTTCTTGAGTGCTGCAGGCTCATTCGCTTCGCCTGCCATAGCGCAGAGTTTGGTGCAGATGCCCGATATCCCGGCAACAGCAAAGCTCGGAACGAACGCGAGTACGATGGCCATCCCCGATGGAGTCCAACTTGTTGAACTCTATCGTTATTACAACTCGAAAGATCGAAATCACTGGTCGGGCAGGAGCATGCCCGAAAATTGGGAAAAACTGGGCTGGCGATATGAAGGCAGCCTAGGCTTTATTTCCTATACGCCATTCTCTGGCGGCCATGCACTTTACAACTGCTTTATTGCCGGCGGCCATGATTTCTTCACATCCCCCGACCCGAATTGCGAGGGAAAGAATCTGTCCACATTCATGCCCATCCTGGGATATGTTGCCGACACCCAAATTCCAGGCACCGTCCCCCTCTATCGCTGCATGCGGGGTTATACCCCCACGCGCGCAGATCATTTCGACACCCTGAGCTCGGTTTGTGAGAACGTACCAAACAAAGCGATGGATGGCGTGATCGGATACGTCTTCCTCTGACCTGTTTAAATCTTGACCGTCCTTGCGGACGGTCAAGATTGCTGTTCTTTACGTCGCGCGTTTAAGAAGTAGCTTCCGATCTAGACACTAGTCCTCAGTAACTAGCGATCCGGCGGAACGTCAGGTTGATCCGCTCGCCGACCGGCTTGGCGGTGCGCGGCAGGGCATGCCGATACAGGCGCTGGGTGTCGCCCGCCATCAACAGCAGTCCTCCGACGGTCAGCTCCAGCGCCTGGCGCAGCGCCGGCTGCTGGCGGTGGCGCAGCACGAAGCGGCGCGTCGCGCCCAGGCTGAGCGAGGCGATCACCGGGGCCGGACCGAGCTCGCGCTCGTCGTCGCTGTGCCAGCCCATGGCGTCACGGCCGTCGCGGTAGCGGTTGGCGAGCACGCTGTTGAACGCCACCCCGGTCTCGGCCGCCAGCCGCGCCCGCAGCGGCAGCAGCGCCGCGGGCCACGGGTGCGGCGCGAAGCGGGTGCCGGAATAGCGGTAGCTGGCGTCGGCATCGCCGATCCAGCAGCTCAGCCGCGGCGAATCGACCAGCTTGCCGAACAGGCGGATCCGGTGCACCTCCCACGGCACCTCGCGCAGCAACTGCGCGTACAACGCCGCCGCCGCGGCCGGGTCCAGCCACTCGGGATACCAGCGCAGATCGGCGCCGGGCAGGTCCAGTTCCATCGCGCCACGCTAGCATGCCGGCCGCCACCATACGCTGGCGTGCGGAATTTGCCCCTTCACGCACAAACCCTGAAAATGCGGGCAGCCAGAACGAGCCAACGGGAGCGCAGCAGATGACGGGAACCGAGGGCGGCGCCAACGCGCCGCAGCCAGTGGAGCGCGACGTCATGGAATACGACGTCGTCACCGTCGGCGCGGGCCCGGCCGGGTTGGCGTTCGCGATCCGGCTCAAGCAGCTCAATCCCGACCTCTCGGTCTGCGTGATCGAGAAGGCCAGCACCATCGGCGCGCACATCCTGTCCGGCGCGGTCATCGAACCGGCGCCGCTGGACGCGCTGTTGCCGGGCTGGCGCGACAACCCGCCGCCGATCTGCGTGCCGGCGGCCGAGGACGAGTTCTGGTACCTGAGCAAGGACGGCGGGCACAAGTTTCCGATGGTCCCGCCGGGCATGCGCAACCACGGCAACTTCATCGTCAGCCTCGGCGCCCTGTGCGCCTGGCTGGCGCCGCAGGCCGAAGCGCTGGGCGTGGAGATCTACCCCGGCTTCGCCGCCGCCGAGACCCTGCACGCCGAGGACGGCACGGTGCTGGGCGTGCGCATCGGCGACATGGGCGTGGCCAAGGATGGAGCGCACAAGCCGGGCTACACCGCCGGCATCGACATCCGCGCCAAGGTCACGGTGCTGGCCGAAGGCGCGCGCGGACACCTGACCAAGCGCCTGATCGCGCGCTTCGCGCTCGACGCCGGCCACGATCCGCAAGCGTTCTCGATCGGCATCAAGGAGCTGTGGCAGTTGCCCGCGGGCCGCCTCAGCCCCGGCAAGATCGTGCACACCCTGGGCTGGCCGGCCGACAGCAAGACCTATGGCGGCAGCTTCCTGTACCACCTGGAGAACAACCAGGTGGCGCTGGGCTACGTCAGCGGCCTGGACTACCGCGACCCCGAGTACCGGCCGTGGGAAGCCTTCCAGCAGTGGAAGAACCACCCGATGATGAAGTCGCTGCTGGACGGCGGCACCATCCTCTCGGCCGGCGCGCGCGCCATCGCCAGCGGCGGCTGGCAGTCGCTGCCGAAGGTGGAGATGCCCGGCGCGCTGCTCATCGGCGACACCGCCGGCCTGCTCAACGTGCCCAAGATCAAGGGCACCCACCAGGCGATCCGCAGCGGCATGCTCGCCGCCGAACACCTCGCCACCGGTGCCGCGCTGGACCCGGCCGGCTTCGACGCGCGCCTGCGCAACTCCGAAGTGATGGCCGAGCTCCGTCAGGTACGCAACATCAAGCCCGGCTTCAAGAAGGGCCTGTGGTTCGGCCTGCTCAACGGCGCCTGGGAAACCCTGGTCAAGGGCGCCTCGCCGTGGACGCTGAAGGTCGGTGCCGACTGGAAGAGCCTGGACCGGCTGGGCGAGCACGAGCAACCCAAGCGCGACTACGTGCAGCGCGAGCTGGCCCCGCGCGACCGCCTGCAGGGCGTGTACTTCGCCGCCACCGAGCACGACGAGGACCAGCCGGTGCACCTGCACGTGCTCGACCCGCAGATCTGCGTGACCCGCTGCACCGAGGAATACGGCAACCCCTGCACGCGCTTCTGCCCGGCGGCGGTGTACGAGATCGTCGACGACGCGGCCGGCAAGCGCCTGCAGATCAACGCCGCCAACTGCGTGCACTGCAAGACCTGCGATATCAAGGATCCCTACGCGATCATCGACTGGGTGACGCCGGAAGGCGGCTCCGGGCCGAACTACCAGAACCTGTGAGCGCATGTCGTCTGCGACGCGATGTCGCAGAGCGGCATTTACTCACGTGCTGCGCTTATGCGCTCATTGAGAAAGGGGCAGTAATTTCGCCTCCCATTTAGGCAAGGCGAAACGGCACGCCGGTCTTGGCGAGCAGTTCGGCCTCGTCCACGCCCTCGGCGGTCTCGACCAGCACCAGGCCGCTGTCGGTGACGTCGAACACGGCCAGGTCGGTGATGATGCGGTCGACCACGCCGACACCGGTCAGCGGCAGGTCGCAAGCCGGCAGGATCTTGTGACTGCCGTCCTTGGCCACGTGTTCCATCAGCACGACCACGCGCTTGACCCCGGCCACCAGGTCCATCGCGCCGCCCATGCCCTTGACCATCTTGCCTGGCACCATCCAGTTGGCCAGGTCGCCCTTCTCGCTGACCTGCATCGCGCCGAGGATGGCCAGGTCGATATGGCCGCCGCGGATCATCGCGAAGGAATCGTGGCTGCCGAAGTAGCTGGCGCCGGCGCGGGCGGTGACGGTCTGCTTGCCGGCGTTGATCAGGTCGGCGTCGACCTCGTCCTCGGTCGGGAACGGGCCGATGCCGAGCAGGCCATTCTCCGATTGCAGCCACACGTCCACGCCCTCGGGAATGTGGTTGGCGACCAGGGTCGGCAGGCCGATGCCCAGGTTCACGTAGGCGCCGTCGGTGAGTTCGCGGGCGGCGCGCTGCGCCATGTCGTCGCGGGTCCAGGCCATGTCAGGCGTCCTTCTGGCGCAGGGTGCGCTGTTCGATGCGTTTTTCGGGATGCGGGTTGTGCACGATGCGGTCGACGTAGATGCCGGGCAGGTGCACCTGGTCCGGATCCAGGCTGCCGGTCTCCACGACGTCCTCGACCTCGGCGATGCAAAGCTTGCCGGCCATCGCGCAGGCCGGGTTGAAGTTGCGCGCGGTCTTGCGGAACACCAGGTTGCCAGCGGCATCGGCCTTCCACGCCTTGACCAGGGCCACGTCGGCGCGCAGCGCGGTCTCCAGTACATAGTGCTTGCCGTCGAATTCGCGGGTCTCCTTGCCCTCGGCCACCACCGTGCCGTAGCCGGTGGCGGTGAAGAACGCGGGGATGCCGGCACCGCCGGCGCGCAGGCGCTCGGCCAGGGTGCCCTGCGGGTTGAACTCCAGTTCCAGTTCGCCGGCCAGGTACTGGCGCTCGAACTCCTTGTTCTCGCCGACGTAGGACGAAATCATCTTGCGGATCTGCCGCGTCGCCAGCAGCTGGCCCAGGCCGAAGCCATCGACGCCGGCGTTGTTGGAGATCACCGTGAGGCCGCCGACGCCGCTATCGCGCAAGGCCGCGATCAAGGCCTCGGGAATACCGCACAGGCCGAACCCGCCAACCGCCAGGGTCTGTCCGTCCGCCACCACATCGGCCAGCGCCGTGGCCGCATCGGGGAAAAGCTTGCCGCGCCGCCCGCCCGCAGGGGTAGAGGTGTCGCCCATTCGCCAGCTCCGCATTGGAATGTAGACAGCTAGTTTAGTCGCTCGGGGACTGCGACCCCCGCCGCACCGCCGCAACGACCGATTAAGCGCCGTAACGTTACACTCCGGTTTCCCCCAACTAGGACCCTCTTCCATGTCGCTTCCCGCATTCAAGGCCTACGACATCCGCGGCCGCGTACCCGACGAACTGAACGAGGACTTGGCGCGCCGCATCGGCGTGGCGCTGGCGGGGCAATTGGACAGCGGTCCGGTGGTGGTCGGCCATGACGTGCGCCTGGCCAGCCAGGGGCTGCAGGACGCGCTGTCGGCCGGCCTGCGCGCCAGCGGCCGCGAGGTCATCGACATCGGCCTGTGCGGCACCGAGGAAGTGTATTTCCAGACCGACCACCTGCAGGCCGCCGGCGGCGTGATGGTCACCGCCAGCCACAACCCGATGGACTACAACGGCATGAAGCTGGTGCGCGAGAACGCGCGCCCGATCAGCTCCGACACCGGCCTGTTCGCGATCCGCGACACCGTCGCCGCCGATACCGCGGCAGCCGCCGAGCCGACCGCCGCCGAGCATCACCGTCCGGACAAGAGCGCCTACATCGAGCACCTGCTGAGCTATGTCGACCGCGCCACGCTCAAGCCGCTGAAACTGGTGGTCAACGCCGGCAACGGCGGCGCCGGCGCCATCGTCGACCTGCTCGCGCCGCATCTGCCGTTCGAGTTCGTGCGCGTCTTCCACGAGCCGGACGGGCACTTCCCCAACGGCATTCCCAACCCGCTGCTGCCGGAGAACCGCGCCGCCACCGCCAACGCGGTCAAGCAGCACGGCGCCGACTTCGGCATCGCCTGGGACGGCGACTTCGACCGTTGCTTCTTCTTCGATGCCGACGGCCGCTTCATCGAGGGCTACTACCTGGTGGGCCTGCTGGCGCAGGCGATCCTGGCCAAGCAGCCGGGCGGCAAGGTCGTGCACGACCCGCGCCTGACCTGGAACACCATCGAACAGGTCCAGGAAGCCGGCGGCATCCCGGTGCTGTGCAAGAGCGGCCATGCCTTCATCAAGGAGAAGATGCGCAGCGAAAACGCCGTATATGGCGGCGAAATGAGCGCCCACCATTACTTCCGCGAATTCGCCTACGCCGACTCGGGGATGATCCCGTGGCTGCTGATCGCCGAACTGGTGTCGCAATCCGGCCGCTCGCTGGCCGATCTGGTCGAGGCGCGCATGCAGAAGTTCCCGTGCAGCGGCGAGATCAACTTCAAGGTCGCCGACGCCAAGGCCGCCGTGGCGCGGGTGATGGAGCACTTCGCCTCGCATGCGCCGACGCTGGACTACACCGACGGCGTCAGCGCCGAATTCGCCGACTGGCGTTTCAACCTGCGCAGTTCCAACACCGAACCGCTGCTGCGCCTGAACGTGGAAACCCGCGGCGACGCAGCGCTGCTGGAACAGCGTACGCAGGAAATTTCCGATCTGCTGCGCGGCTGATCCCACCACCCTCCCCCCAGACGCACTATGGAGTTCCCTCGCCCATGAGCGACGTCCTTCCCATCATCCTGTCCGGCGGCTCCGGCACGCGCCTATGGCCGTTGTCGCGCGAGTCGTATCCGAAGCAGTTCCTGCCGCTGGTCGGCGAACAGAGCATGCTGCAGGCCACCTGGCAGCGCGCGGCCCCGGTCGCCGCGCACGCGCCCATCGTGGTCGCCAATGAGGAGCACCGCTTCGTCGCGGCCGAGCAATTGCAGCAGATCGGCGTGAAGCCGCATGCGATCCTGCTCGAACCCAAGGGCCGCAACACCGCGCCGGCGATCGCCGTGGCGGCGCTGGAGGCCGCGCGCGATGGCGCCGATCCGCTGTTGCTGGTCCTGCCCTCCGACCACGTGATCGGCGACGAAGCCGCCTTCCAGGCCGCGGTGCGCGTGGCCGCCGTTGCGGCCGAGCAAGGCAAGCTGGTGACGTTCGGCATCAAGCCGACCGCACCGGAAACCGGCTACGGCTACATCAAGGCCGCCGCCGGCGACGGCGCGCACGCGGTCGAGCGCTTCGTCGAAAAACCCGACCTGGCCACCGCGAAAAGCTACCTGGCCTCCGGCGAGTACTACTGGAACAGCGGCATGTTCCTGTTCCGCGCTTCGCGCTACCTGGAAGAACTGCGCAAGTTCCAGCCCGCCATCGCCGACGCCTGCACCAAGGCGTGGCAGGCGGCCAAGCGCGATGCCGACTTCACCCGCCTGGACAAGGACGCCTTCGCCGCCAGCCCCTCCGACTCCATCGACTACGCGGTGATGGAAAAGACCGCCGACGCGGTGGTGGTGCCGCTGGACGCGAAGTGGAGCGACGTCGGTTCGTGGTCGGCGCTGCTGGACGTGTCGCCGCAGGACGCCAACGGCAACGCCCACCACGGCGACGTGATCGAGATCGATTGCCGCAACACCTACGCCTATGGCTCGCGCCTGATCGCAATGGTGGGCCTGCAGGACGTGGTGGTGGTGGAGACCGACGACGCGGTGCTGGTCGGCCATCGCGAGCGCATCCAGGAAGTGAAGGACATCGTCGGCAGGATCAAGGCCGATGGGCGTTCCGAGGCCACCTGGCACCGCAAGGTGTACCGCCCGTGGGGCGCCTACGATTCGATCGACAACGGCCAGCGGTTCCAGGTCAAGCGCATCACGGTCAAGCCCGGCGCCACGCTGAGCCTGCAGATGCATCACCACCGCGCCGAACACTGGATCGTGGTCAGCGGCACGGCCGAGGTCACCCGCGGCGAGGAAGTGCTGCTGCTCACCGAGAACCAGAGCACCTACATCCCGCTCGGGGTGACGCATCGTTTGAAGAACCCCGGCAAGCTGCCGTTGGAGCTGATCGAAGTGCAGTCGGGCAGCTACCTCGGCGAGGACGACATCGTGCGCTTCGAGGACACCTACGGTCGCACCTGAGTTCGGCGCACGCCGCAAACGCAAAGAGCCGGGCAGTGCCCGGCTCTTTATTTTTTCATCGATGCTGTTTTGTAGTGCGCGCCGTCTCAGGCGGCCGGCGCTGCCGCGGCGAGTTCGCCGATGACCTGGCGCAGACCATCGCGCCACTGTGGCAGTTCCAGCGCGAAATCGCGCTGCAGGCGCGACACGTCCAGGCGCGAATATGCCGGACGCTTGGCCGGGGTCGGATACTCCGCAGTGGTGATCGGCAGCACGCGTGGCGCGCGCAGCAACAGGCCCGCGGCCACCGCCTCGGCGAAGATCGCCTCGGCGAACCCGTGCCAGGTGGTCTCGCCGGCCGCGGTCAGATGCCAGGTGCCGGACGGCAACGTCGCGCGCTGCGCCAGCACCCGCGCGGTGACATCGGCGATCAGTGCGGCCGGCGTCGGCGTGCCGACTTGGTCGGCGACTACCTTGAGTTCGTCGCGGTCGGCGCCGACCCGCAACATGGTGCGCAGGAAATTGTGGCCGTGCGCGGCGTACACCCAGGCGGTGCGGAAGATCAGGTGCTGTGCACCGGAGGCGCGGATCGCCTCTTCGCCGGCTAGCTTGGTGGCGCCGTACACACCCAGCGGCGCGGTGGGCGCATCTTCGGGATAGGGCTGCGTGCCCTGGCCATCGAACACGTAATCGGTGGAGTAATGCACCAGCGGCACTCCATGCGCCGCGCACCAGGCGGCGATCGCCGCCGGCGACTCGACATTGGCGCGGTGCGCGGCCTCAGCGTCCTGCTCGGCGCGATCGACCGCGGTGTAGGCCGCGGCATTGACCACCGCCGTCGGCCGCAGCCGGTCCAGCAGTTCGCCCAAGGTCTGCGGCTGGTCGAAATCGGCGCGCTCGCAGGCGCTGCCGTCGGGCAACTGGCCGCTGCGCGTGGTCGCGACCACCGGCCCCTGCCCGGCCAACGCCCGCAGCAGTTCCTGCCCGACCTGGCCGTTGCCGCCGAAGACCAGCACGCTCATGGCTGGTAGACCGGCAGGCGCTCGACCGGGATGTCGGCCAGGAACGGCGCAACCGCGTCCTTGCCCGACAGCACCGGCTCGGAGATCGGCCAGTCCACGCCGATCGCGGCATCGTCCCAGCGCACGCCGGCGTCGGCTTCCTTGACGTACACGTCGGTGCACAGATAGCTGAACACCGCCCGCTCCGACAGCACGGCAAACCCGTGGGCGAAGCCTTCCGGAATCCAGAACTGCTTCTTGTTCTCCGCGCTCAGCACCACCGCGGCCCAGCGACCGAAGTGCGGCGAGCCGTGGCGGATGTCGACGGCGACGTCGTACACCTCGCCCTCCAGCACGCTGACCAGCTTGCCCTGCGGCCGCGGCCACTGATAGTGCAGGCCGCGCAGCACGTCCTTGGCCGAGGTGGAGACATTGCTCTGCACGAACTTGGTGGGCAACCCATGCTCGCCGAAACGCTCGGCGTTCCAGGTCTCGAAGAAATAGCCACGCGCGTCACCGAACACCGCCGGCTCGATCACCACGCAGCCAGGCAGATTGGTTTCAATCACTTTCACGGAACGGATCCTCGTACAGCCAGTTCATGCAGGTAGGTGCCATAAGCGTTCTTGCGCAGCGGAGCGGCAAGTTTCTCCAGCTGCGCCGCGTCGATCCATCCCTGCCCGAAGGCGATCTCTTCCGGGCAGCACACCTGCAGGCCCTGCCGCGACTGGATGGTCTCGATGAAATTGGAGGCCTCGTGCAGCGACTGGTGGGTGCCGGTATCCAGCCACGCGTAGCCGCGGCCCAGCGCTTCCAGGTGCAACTGGCCCGCTTCCAGGTAACGGCGGTTGAGATCGGTGATCTCCAGTTCGCCGCGCGGCGATGGCGTCAGCTCCGCGGCATGGTCGCTGGCCTGACCATCGTAGAAATACAGGCCGGTGACCGCGTAGTTGGAACGCGGCTTGGCCGGCTTTTCCTCGATGTCGATGACCTTGCCGGAGGCGTCGAACTCCGCCACGCCGTAGCGCTCGGGGTCGTTGACCCAGTAGCCGAACACGGTCGCGCCATGCTGGCGCGCATCGGCGCGGCGCAGGGTCTCGGTCAGGCCGTGGCCGTGGAAGATGTTGTCGCCCAGCACCAGGCAACTCGGTTTGCCTGCGACGAAGTCGCGGCCGATCAGGTAGGCCTGGGCCAGCCCGTCCGGGCTCGGCTGCACCGCGTACTGGATGTCCATGCCCCACTGCGCGCCATCGCCCAGCAGCGCCTGGAACAGCGCCTGCTCGTGCGGGGTGTTGATGATCAGCACCTCGCTGATGCCGGCCAGCATCAGCACGCTGAGCGGGTAGTAGATCATCGGCTTGTCGTACACCGGCAGCAGCTGCTTGCTGACGCCCTTGGTGATCGGGTACAGCCGCGTGCCGGAGCCACCAGCGAGGATGATGCCCTTGCGTTGTGTCATGAGGTATTTCCTGGTGAAGTCCGCACGCGCATGGGCGGATTCTTGCGAGGGACTGGCGTTATGCCGCGGTGCCGATGCGTTCCAGCCGATAGCTGCCGTCGAGCACGCCCTGCACCCAGTCCTGGTGGCTCAGGTACCAGTCCACGGTGAGCGCGATGCCCTGTTCGAAGGTGTACTGCGGCTCCCAGCCCAGTTCGTTCTTCAGCTTGGACGCATCGATGGCGTAGCGGCGGTCGTGGCCGGGCCGATCGGCGACGTAGGTGATCTGGCTTGCGCGCGGCTTGCCGTCCTCGCGCGGACGCCGCGCGTCCAGCAGCGCGCAGATCGCCTGCACCACCTCGATGTTCTGTTTCTCGGAATTGCCGCCGACGTTGTAGGTCTCGCCGACCTTGCCCTTGACCAGCACGGTGCGGATCGCCTCGCAGTGGTCGCCGACGAACAGCCAATCGCGTACCTGCTTGCCGTCGCCGTACACCGGCAGCGGCTCGCCGGCCAGCGCCTTGGCGATCACCAGCGGGATGAGCTTCTCGGGGAAGTGGTACGGGCCGTAGTTGTTGGAGCAGTTGGTGGTCAGCACCGGCAGGCCGTAGGTGTGGTGGAACGCGCGCACCAGATGGTCGGACGCGGCCTTGGACGCCGAATACGGCGAGTTCGGCGCATACGGCGTGGTTTCGCTGAATTTGCCGGTCTCGCCGAGCGTGCCGTAGACCTCATCGGTGGACACGTGCAGGAAGCGGAACGCGTCGCGGCGGTCCTCCGGCAGCGCCTTCCAGTGATCGCGCACCGACTCCAGCAAGCCGAGGGTGCCGACCACATTGGTCTGGATGAAGGCGCCGGGGCCGTCGATCGAGCGGTCCACGTGGCTTTCGGCGGCGAAATTGACCACCGCGTCGGGCTGGTGCTCGGCGAGCAGGCGGCCCACCAGATCGCGGTCGCCGATATCCCCGTGCACGAACACATGGTCCGGGTTGCCGTCCAGCGACGCCAGCGTGTTCAGGTTTCCGGCATAGGTCAACGCATCCAGGTTGATTACACGGATGCCGCGCGCCACCGCCTCGAGCACGAAGTTACCGCCGATGAAACCGGCGCCGCCGGTTACGAGCCAAGTCGCCACTGTGTGTCTCTCCTGATTCGGCGCCGTTGGCGCCTGATATTCAAACCACACAGGATATACGCTTTGTATGAACCGGTCGTGGTCGCCGCATGCGGCGACCACGACCTGCCGGAAGCCCCCACCATACGCCCTCGCATGGTCCACCGCGCCCGGTTAGAATCCTCCGACTGCCCCGTGCCAGCCGCCGCGGCCGGGCCTTCCCGCACTGCTGAAGGATCTCGTACACGATGAAAATCCTCGTCGCCTACAAGCGCGTGGTGGACTACAACGTCCGCATCCAGGTCAAGCCGGACGGCTCCGGCGTGGTCACCGAGGGCGTCAAGCTCTCCGCCAACCCATTCGACGAAATCGCCCTGGAAGAGGCGCTGCGCCTGCGCGACGCCGGCATCGCCAGCGAGGTGGTGGTCGCCACCATCGCCCCGGCAGATGCCGCCGCGCACCTGCGCAACGGCCTGGCGATGGGCGCCAACCGTGCCATCCACGTGGTCGCCGACGCGGCGATCCAGCCGCTGACCGCCGCGCGCACCCTGCTCAAGCTGGTCGAGCAGGAGCAGCCGGACCTGGTGATCCTCGGCAAGCAGGCCATCGACGACGACGCCAACCAGACCGGGCAGATGCTGGCTACGCTGTGGGGCCGGCCGCAGGCGACCTTCGCCGGCAAGCTGGTGGTGGCCGACGGCAAGGCCACGGTGACCCGCGAGGTCGACGCCGGCCTGGAGACCCTAGAAGTGGACCTACCGGCGGTGGTCACCACCGACCTGCGCCTGAACGAGCCGCGCTTCATCAAGCTGCCGGACATCATGAAGGCCAAGAGCAAGCCGCTGCAGACGCTGGCCTTCGCCGACCTGGGCGTGGAGGCCAACGACAGCCTCACCACCACCCACTACGCCCCGCCGGCCAAGCGCAGCCGCGGCGTGATGGTCAAGGATGCCGCCGAACTGGTGGCCGCACTGAAGAACAAGGGGTTGCTGTAATGGCCAAGATCCTCGTCGTCGCCGAACATCTCAACGGGCAGCTCAACGCCGCCACCGCCAAGTGCGTCAGCGCCGCGCAGGCGCTGTCGGCCGAGGCCATCGACATCGTGGTGCTGGCGTCCGATCCGGCCGCGGTGGCTGCCCAGGCCGCGCAGATCGCCGGCGTCGCCCGCGTCCTCACCGTCGCCAATCCCGCCAACGAACACGCCATCGCGCAGGTGCTGGGCCCGCAGATCGCCGCCTTGGCGAAGGGCTACACCCACGTGTTCGGCCCCTCCACCACCTTCGGCAAGGACCTGATGCCGGTGGTGGCCGCCCTGCTCGGCGTCAACCAAATCTCCGACCTGATGGCGGTGGACGGCGACTACGCGTTCAAGCGACCGATCTACGCCGGCAACGCCATCATCAGCGTGCAGGCCCCGGCCGACCAGATCGTGGTCGCCACCGTGCGCAGCGCCTCGTGGCCGGAAGCGGCGCAAGGCGGTAGCGCGGCGGTCGAAGCGGCCAGCGTCGACGCGACGCTGCCCAGCCACACCCGCTTCGTCGGCCTGGCTGCGGGCAAGTCCAACCGCCCCGACCTGCAGAGCGCCAAGCGCGTGGTCTCCGGCGGCCGCGGCGTCGGCTCGGCGGAGAACTTCCAGATCGTCTACCAGCTCGCCGACAAGCTCGGCGCAGCGGTCGGCGCCTCGCGCGCGGCGGTCGACGCCGGCTACGTGCCCAATGAGCTGCAGGTCGGCCAGACCGGCAAGATCATCGCGCCGGAACTGTACGTGGCGATCGGCATCTCCGGCGCCATCCAGCACCTGACCGGCATCAAAGACGCCGGCACCATCGTCGCGATCAACAAGGACGCGGAATCGCCGATCTTCGAGATCGCCGACATCGGCCTGGTCGGCGACCTGTTCACGGTGCTGCCGGAGCTAGAAAAGGCGTTGTCTTGATACCGACGTCCCCCCGGTTTTGAGTAGCACGTTGGTTTGGAGTCCAATTCCCCAACCCAAGGAGATTGGACGTGAAGAAGCGTTTCAGCGAAGAACAGATCATCGGCTTCCTGCGGGACGCTGAAGCGGGCATGGCGGTGAAGGATCTCTGCCGGCGGCACGGCTTCAGCGAGGCCTCGTACTACCTGTGGCGGGCCAAGTTCGGCGGCATGAGCGTGCCCGACGCTAAGCGGCTCAAGGAACTGGAGTCGGAGAACACGCGCCTGAAGAAGCTGCTGGCCGAGCAGGTGTTTGAGAATGACCTGATCAAGGATGCGCTGCGAAAAAGTGGTGAGTGCGCCGGCGCGGCGAGCGCTGGTGCACGAACTGCATGGTAAAGGGCTGAGCCAACGTCGGGCGCTGGCGGTGGTGCGGATGAGCGCAAGCGCGTTGCGCTACCAGTCCCAGCCGGATCGCAATATCGAGCTGAGGGCGTGGATCGTGGAACTGGCCCATCGGCACAAGCGCTATGGCGTGGGGATGATCTACCTGACGCTGCGTCAGGAGGGCTGGAAAGTGAACTACAAGCGTGTGGAGCGGCTGTATCAGCAGGCTGGACTGCAGGTGCGCCGTCGCAGGCGCAAGAAGGTGGCCATGGGGGAGCGCCAGCCTCTGATCAGGCCCAAGGCCGCCAATGAGGTGTGGTCCATGGACTTTGTCTTCGACCGCACCGCCGAAGGCCGAGTCCTGAAGTGCCTGACCATCGTCGATGATGCCAGCAGCGAATCAGTGGCCATCGAAGTCGAACGTGCCATCTCAGGCCACGGCGTGAGCCGGGTGCTGGATCGATTGGCGCTGAACCGGGGTCTGCCGAAGGTCATTCGCACCGACAACGGCAAGGAGTTCTGCGGGAAGGCGATGGTGACCTGTGCGTACGAGCGCGGTGTGCAGTTACGCCTGATCCAGCCAGGCAAGCCCAACCAGAACGCCTACATCGAGTCCTTCAACGGCCGCTTGCGCGACGAATGCCTCAACGAGCACTGGTTCACCAGCCTGCTGCACGCCAGAACTGTCATCGAAACATGGCGCAGGGAATACAACGAGGAGCGACACAAGAAAGTGCTCTGTGGCCTGACCCCCGCCGCCTACGCCAAACATCTGTCCAAAATCGATATCATCAACTCTGGACTCTAAAGCCGACCGCTACTCAAGGCGGGGGGACGTCGCATTACAACAGGCATGCTATCGATGATAGCAATCGTATTGGACATTGCTTTACCAAGCTTACTCAGTTGCGCAGCTTGCTACTTACCTTGATCCCAGCCAAACAGATTCTGGATCTCATGAGTCTCGCCCCTCTCTGCATGTGGCAAAAAAGTAGATAAAAACTCAAGCATAGCTCAGTTCTTGTCGCGGTTTGATCTTGGGCGCTAGATGTGTAAACCCACCACGTTTTTCAGTGGAATTCGGGAGATGGGCGGCTTGTAGCCGAGGCTGGCGTGTGGTCGATGCCAGTTGTAATGATGCAGCCAGCCCGAGAAGGCGTTGGCGCGTTACGTGGAGTCGATATAGGAGCGCGCATAAGCCCATTCTCGCAGGCTGGTCTGCACCAGCCGCTCGGCCTTGCCATTGGTGCGTGGCGTGTAAGGTCGGGTTCGCAGGTGGCGCAGGCCGAGCCGTCGGACAAGGCGTCGAAAGCGGCGTGATGTGTAGCAGGCGCCGTTGTCGGTCAACACGCGCTCCAAGCGCACGCCCAGGCTGCGGGAGTAGCGAACCGCCTGCATCAGGGCCCTGCAGGCACTGAGACCGCGCTCATCGGGCTCGATGGTGCCGAAGGCCACGCGGGAGTGATCGTCGATGGCCAGGTGGACGTACTCCCAGCCAATGCCACGGGAGGTGACCGTCCGATCATCGGTCACGCGGTGGCCGGGTTGGCGGAAACGGGCCAGCTTCTTGATGTCCAGATGCAGCAGTTGGCCGGGTTGGGCGTACTCATAGCGATTGTGCGGCAGGGCCGGCTCCAGATCCGCCAGCCGATGCAGGCCGGCGCGGCGCAGCAATCGCGCAATGGTGCTCGGCGCCACAGGAAGCTGCCCGGCAATCTGGCGGTAGGTTTGCCGGCAGCGGCGCTGCTCAAGGACCTGATCCACGATGGACTGCGCAATAGCGTGCGGGCAATGACGTGGCCGCGAGGAGCGATCCATCAGCCCCGCCGTGCCTTCTTCCTTGAACCGCCTGAGCCACTTGTAGGCAGTGCGCACGCTGACCCCGGCGGCATGCGCCGCCTCCTCCACGCGCAGCCCATGAACAAGGATGCGATCCACCAGCAGGGCTCGACCGCGAGGGCTCGAACGGGCATGTTGATGCAGGTTCATCCGGGGCTCCTGGGGGCTGGGTTGGCTTGGTAACCCCCATCTTCCAGAGATGCCCCGGATGAACAACCTACTGAGAGATCACAGCTAGAGAGCGGGCAAGCAGCCCGCCCTCCCTTTCCGATGAAGAATTTCCCAAATGCTTCAATCTGCATCCCGCCATGGAGCGCGCGTGAATGCCATCCTCGTCAAGGCCGGCAGGTGCCGAAGGGGACCACCACAATTTTCTGCCTGATGTCCAGTTGCCCAATCAAAGAGAGTCCAGCGTTGTTTCCATAAGAAGCAACGAACCTGTCTGGCGAATCGCAGGAGCCGGCGACTCCAGCCCCCTTTGGAACATAAAATGAGTAGCCATTTACGGTGACCATGCCATGGTCCTGCGCGTACATCATCGCGTCCAAGTCTTCCATATAAGGCGCCTGCATCGAACGCTCTGCAAAGAGCACGCCCCCCCCCCCCGCACCTCCTCCGGTACTCGCGACGCGAAGGCATCCAAACGAGCGCGCCAATCCATGAATGGAGTACTATTCGGTTGAAACATGACCGACTCAAGAACAAGTAGTACAAAAAGAAATGCCGCAGACACCAATTGGCGCAACGCCCCCCCGTTACAATGCAGCATTAACATCCGCTGAAATCCAATGCCACACAAGATGCCTATCGGGACCACCATCACCAGCAAGACGCGGGTAACGACCTTTACCGCGGCGATCCCTGGAAGATTTAGCAAAATCGGGTATAAAGAAAAAGCCCCAATATTCAGAGTACCGACTATCAGTACTAAAGTAGCTAGCAACGAGACTTTACCCAAATCGGCATTCTCTATCTTCCTCAGCACAACCAGACTTCCAATCAGACAGAATAACAACACACCAACGCCAATAAACAATTGCTGTTCTTGACGCACAGAGACGCCCTGTATCCAAGCGCCAATGTCACGCGTCAAACCGGAGTAATCGGCGATCAAGTAGCTCCAGACCTGCGGCAGCATGCCAATAACGTCTTCATGCGAATACACCACGCCGTTCTCACGACTGGCCTCGCGACACTTAAGAAGCAATACTAAAACTAAAGCACAACTAGATGAAATTACAGCGACTGCAATTAGAGACTCACGAAGCTTAGAAAACGTCAGAAAGCTTCGAACTTGTGCATAAAGCTCCCCTCCACGTCCAGCTATCAACCATGCCAACAGCATCGCAATAAGCAAGTAAACTGTAAATACACCAACGTCGATAGAGCAATAAAATTGCGCCATCAAGCAAAGTGCGCTCCATGCTAATGCATACGGGCGAGCTGTTCTAAGCCAATCGTAAAAGCAGGCGAATGCGAAAGGAACAAACATACGATACGCAAATTGCGCATGTGCTTGTTGCGCCAAAACGGGGAGAGAGAAGGCAAAAACGAATGCAGCCGCACCAGCCCCTGAAGCGCGGAGGCCAAGTTTTCGAAAGGCGATATACGCACAGAGAAAGTTAAGCACTCCACCCAAAATGAACCAAAGCGTAAATGCTTGCTCGCGATCAAGACCAATCAGACGCATAGCAGAATAAGGTAAAAAAGACCCAAGATGGTTGGGACCTAATGCGAGCACGTCCTTTGCAGGGTAGAAAAACCCAGGACTCCACAGCGAAGGCGTCTGACCTAAGACCCATTGGTGAAGATGCTCCAAAATGACAGAATTAAAACGTGCATCTATTAGATCACCGGGTACAGATGTTAGGTACGCGCTTGCCTTCATCTGATAAAGCAGCACTCCTACACCAACAAATAGGAGAACTGCAAGTACATCACGCCCACTGCCCCGCACGCGATCATTGGCATTCATATTCCAATATCCACCTTATAACCCAGGAGACTAGTTAACTTACAGCAATCTTGCTTCTGGGCAGCCAAAACGCTTTCCCCCAAACAGAAGATCTATCGCCGAGCAGAATCCATTAGCTAATAAAATACTATCAAACAAGGCGGCGAAAAGCACTCATGAACTTTGCGTGAAAATTGACTCTAGAGTACTTATCCACGCTAGCCTGAGCGCGCTTCGACCAAGCCTCTTGCTCCGAAGTACCATACATCTGCATCAACACAACCGTCCTGGCTCGTAGTTCCTGTTCATCCCGAAAATAAAACCCATCCACGCCGTCGGTAACGATTTCCTTTGGCCCACCCTTAGGAACGACAATTGGTATTACACCGGCCGCCATTGACTCACACGCCGTCATGCCAAAGTGCTCCAGCTTCTCTGGCTCTATTTCTTCATGCTCGCCCCATCCAGCTCCATGCCAGAAAATCGACGCTTGCTCGTACTCTTCGAGCAAATCCTGCGAAGCCAAGTTACCCATAATCTTGATTGGATAACCCTGTGCAAGCTCGTTGACTCGGTCGAAGTAATTGCGATGCTCCTTAGATTCGGTATGAACACTGCCCGCCAAATGATACTCCCAACCATCCGGGATCACTCCATCGTCACACATAGACCTAAAAGCTGTAATCAACTCAATATGCTTTTTATTATGCCCGCCAGAAAAAAAACGACCAACACTCAATATTACCTTCTTCTTTTTAACACTCCTACTAGAAAAGCGTTTCGTATCAATTGGTGGAGGTACCACCGCGGTGTCACGCGCCCATCGCCGATGCACCCAAGAAGCGGTGAACTCGGAGTTTGTCATAGCCAACTGATAGCTATCAATAAAGGCTCGACCATCAGCCGGACCGCTTACCCGAAACATTCGCCGGGCAAAGTTAGACAATCGAGCGAGATTCGGATGCCCTGTGCGATTCAATCTGCCAGCAGCACGCTGTAGAAAGCGAGGTATGGGCGCCCTTTCTATCAAATCATGCGGAAAAAAGACCAAGTACATTGATCTTTCCGCCTGAGTGACCATTGAGGAGCAATAAGTGGAATTTATGAAAACGTCGTAAATCGCACTTCGAGGGGCCAAATCAGCACAAGACAAACCAGGCCAATCAACCCAACGAGCGCGGGCAATATCCAAATTCATCCTAGAAGCAAACTCGACTTCGTCAATCGGTTCAACACGAATCAGATCGACATCGTAACCTTCGGCAAGCAACACCTCCGCGATAGTTCCGACATGCTTCTCCCCCCCCCCCATGGTTCCCCAGTAGCGGTTGTAAATACCAACTCTCATGAACGTACGGCCCCCAACCGATCATTAGATTTCATTCTGCCCCCCCACCTCTGCTTGAGCAGCCTAGGCAGCAAGCGAACCAAATCATACTGAACTCGCAAACGCAAGAAGAACTCCGCATTGCGCTCGGCATTCTTGAATCCTTGGCTCAAAGCCAATCCAGTTGCGCGTACACATCGAGACACTTCCCTTGCATAGCTTTTTGCGGCAACCCAAGCAGGAGCATGCTTAATTTTCATAAATACGTGATTTCTAGACACATGAAAAACGAACATCGGCGACCACTCGACGCTAGACCCCGTATGTACATGCCGGACCACGCTCGAAGGTATGTAACGAAGCAAGCCTCCCGCCCTTCTAAGCCTCCAACTCAAATCCGTATCTTCGTAATACATGAAGAAATCAGAATCGAACAGTCCAACTTCTACTAGTGCTGACCGCTTAATGAGCATGGAAGCCCCGCACAACGCCTGGACATCCTCTACATGATCGTACTGCCCCCTGTCGACCTCGTATATTCCACGATCACCAGCCTCGCCATCAGAATCAAGCAACGTCCCCGCGTTATTAATTACATCGAAGGACTCGGCATCCACCGATGCGGCATCGCAGCTGAAGACGTAATCTTTAAAATGAGCGGTCAATACGCCATCCCCAATCTCGTTATCACCGATGCTAACGAAAAATTGGCGGCCAGCGGCAGCTTCCGTACCCGAAAGCTTGAGCACCAACTGATACCGACCATCGACCGCCTGAGGCGGCACAGGCAAGCGCAGAACGCCCACACCATTAGTCCAACGCGCCTTACGATTCGCGATACCCTCCGTTCCCCAGAACCCATCAACATAGAATGATTTCCGGTAATCTGCAGCCAAAAATTCGCTTTCATCGTCAATGAGCAGGCCCAATTCGCGCGTGTCAGTAGAAGCGCCATCACGACTTGGTCGGAATGGCGCGCTACGAATAGTCAGCTCCACGTAACGGCGAAAGAAAACGATCTTGGAACCAACTGCCGATACAGAAGGCGCCTCCATCATGGCCTCCACTAGCGCAGTGAGCCAAGAAGGAGAGACTTCCGTATCATTGTTGATCAAACCGATCAATTCGCCAGACGCAGCCTGGATACCAACATTGTTTCCACCAGCAAAGCCAAGGTTTCTACCTGACTCCACAATACGCACCCAAGGAAAGTTTTCTGCGACATATGCCACAGACCCATCGGCCGAGGCGTTATCTACAAGAATCACTTCATACTTTGGATAATCTTGTGCTGCAAGACTCGATAGCAGCGTCTTCAAGTAACGCATACCATTGTAATTAACTACGATCAAGCTAACTAAAGGCAACGAGCGCTGAAGCTCAGCAAAGCGATTGGCCACCAATGCCACTGCGTCCCTATGTTCGGCCGCGAGCATCTCTAGATCCTTGCTCGCACGCTCAGTTAGTTCCGCACGCAAGGATGAAAACTCATTATCAAAGTGAGCGGCATTGGTGTGGACGACTTCCTCAATCTCTTTCAGAAAGTTTGCATCTTTCGCGGACAGAGCCTCTTCATGCTCTCGTTGGACATCAGAGAGCTTTGAGCAATACTCAGTAGCAACATTCTCGAGTTCGCTCCGCCAATCGAGATCCTTCTGAGCGAGGAACTGATCACGCTCAAGTGAGATGCGCTTTATTTCCGCCTGATAGTCAAGCGCAACCTGATCGACACGCGCCTGCCAGGCATCATCTTTATCCTTAAGCATGCAATCGCGCTCTTCCCCAATCCTGGAGATCTCACGCTGGTAATCTGCAGCCACCTGCTTAACTCTTGATTCAACATACCCAGGAACCTCAAACACGGAACTAGGCAACTGAGGCAAATCCCCATCAGACGCTATAGCGATTAGATAAACGGGCTCGCGCGGCATAGGCGCACTGCGCACCCCTTCGAGAAGCCCCCCACCTCCTTCGGTCCAGTAGTGGATGACAGGCAAGGAGTCATCGTTACTGGTCGCTACTGCGTACTCCAGGTCGCCAATCATTGACACCATCGTGGCTCTCTGGCCATAAAAGCGTATGTTCCGAAAATAGCCGGCGAGCAAGTCTTGCAACTCGCTCTTATACAACTCCTTGACGTGAAAATTGTTTCTAAATGCAGTTCTCTCTGAATACTCGTAACGATCTGGGCTGGACAACAACAGTACTCCGCCTGGGGACAGCACGCGTACAATTTCCGCCATCATTTCCTGATGCTGATCATGGTGCTCGATGGTCTCGAAACTAACCACCACATCGATACTCGAATCCGCCACAGGAATTGCCGCACAAGAACCCTGAAGAAACTCAAGACGTTGGTTGATATACGTTTTTCTAGCGTGGGCTACCGTATCACCATCAATATCAACACCGATGACGTTAGTAGCATACCTTGCCATCAAAGCCGATCCATAGCCTTCACCACATGCGATGTCTAGCACGCGCCTTCTGGGAACGATTTGGCACGCCAACTGGTATCGATGGTAATGTTCCATTTCGATTTCGCCAGCGACACCAGGAATGAATCTCTCGCCGGTGAAATCCAGTTGCTCGTCCCTGTCGCGCATATCATCGTGACTCACGACATAACCTCCAAATCAATTTTCCGCATTGGCACGCCGAATAGTCCAAGACAAACCGCGCTAGATTGAACATGAAGTATCAATGCATCATGTATCCATTGATGCTGCACATGATCAGCTTGCGTACCTTCAGCAACAGCCGGGGAAATGCTGTATTCACCGCCAGGAAGGACCGGGAAGGTAAAATAAAAAGTTGCCGAAAAAGTAGTCCCTTTCGCAATAGTTATAGACTTGTCGCGATGAGAAATGTAAGTGTTGTCAGCAAATATGATTTGCCCAAGCTTATCCTTAACTACAAATCCGACTATTGGCCGATGAATCTCGGCTGCGGCAAGGACGGCGATTCGCAGAGCCACTTGCTGCCCACCTATCGCCCAGTTAAGCGCGCGCCCGCTGCTGTCCAACAAGTGGACACTTGTGATGGAGGCCGCCCCTGTACCAAACGATGCGCGATCTTCGTCGAATTGAAATATTTCTATATCGTTCCGCAAGTGCGATCGATCGATCATGCCCTGCCTCATGTCAACGTAGTCAACAGGTAAGGCCGGTAGAAAATTATCGACCTTTTCCAATTTGACGCCGTCCCCACTCTTTGCTGATTCCGCCTCATAAATTTCGTCGACTTGGCCCTCAACACCCGCATCTGGCTCAAACAAAGATGCAAGATATGCTTGCGATAAATCTTTCGGAGAGCCACTCATCCGCAATGCCCCCTTGTCCAGCCAGATAGCGCGCTCACAAAGATTAATGATCGCGCCCATGTCATGGCTGCAGAACAATAGTGTTCCACGCTTCATAAATGAACGAAGGAAGCGCATGCATTTCTGGGTAAAGTAGGCGTCACCGACTGAAAGAGCCTCATCCACTACAAGGATATCCGCATCGACATGCGCGATCACCGAAAACGCGAGACGGACCACCATGCCGCTAGAGTAGGTCTTGACAGGCTGATCGATAAATTCCGGGATACCCGAAAACGCAACAATCCTTTCGTATCGCTCCTCCATTTGAGCAACAGTGAGCCCGAACAGGGCACCACTGAGCATTATGTTTTCCCGCCCTGTAAATTCCGGATTGAAGCCAGAACCCAATTCAAGCAAAGCCGCGACGCGCCCCTGCGTCCGCACCTGACCGGTTGATGGCGTAAGAGTGCCGCAGACTAACTGCAGGAGTGTGGATTTACCAGAACCGTTACGGCCTATGATGCCCACTGTCTCGCCGCGCCGGACCTGAAATGAAACATCACGCAGGGCCCAGAATTCGCGGTAGTATTTTTTAGGCTCTCCACCAAGAGCTCGATCCAATGCCGGCAGAACAAACTGTTTCAGCCGATCTTTTGGATCAGCATATATCTCGTAATATTTCCCAAGACTAGATACGCTAATAACCGCATCGCCTGCCGAGGAATCTTTCATGAACTCAGAGGACATCAGCAAAACCCCTGCGCATTTTTTGAAAAGCTGCGAAGCCTATCGATGCAACCACTAAGGCGATAGCAAGATAGATCAGCAAACCGGTGAAGTCCGGGACCTGCCCCCAAATCAGCGCCTTTCGCGACTGCTCCATGATGAACGTCAGCGGATTGAGCGCAAAAAGGTGTTGATATTGGGGAGGCCAAGAAGATTGAGGGTAGAACACCGGGGAGAGGAACAGCATTGCCGTTGTTATGAAACTTGTGGTCTGCTTCAGGTCACGCACGAACACACCCAACGCCGCCAGTATCCAAGCGATGCCAATTACCATGACTAAGAAGGGGATCAACACCAATGGAAAAAAAACGGCCTGCCAATGCACACCACCGCTGTAGATGAGGATGCTCGCGAGAAGTACACATGTACTGGCCAAACCGTGAAAAAGCGCAGAACCAAGGCTAATGACTGGCAGCGTCTCCAAAGGGAAAACCACCTTGGTGACGTAGTTTGTATTTTCAAGAACGATGCCAGGTGCCCGATTGATGACTTCGGCAAACAAGCCGTGAATAATCACGCCAACGAACATTACCAGCGCAAATTCCGTTCGACTATCCCCAGTTTGCCCCTGCCAGCGCGCCTTAAAGATGACGGCAAAAACGAAAGTGTAGATAAGCAGCATCAACAGCGGATTAATGAACGCCCACAAAAGGCCGGCAAAAGACCCTTTGTACTTGCTCTGAACGTCACGCGCACCCAGAAGCCAAATAATCCCGCGATTATTCCATAGCGAGCATAACATCGCCACGGGAGAGAAAGAATTCATATTTAATATTTCCGAATGACGTAAACATTGAAGCCCATGATTCTCTGCGGCCCCATTAACTAACTCCCTCACCCAGAGCCCGCTCCAGATCCCCACGCAAATCCCCCACATCCTCCACCCCCACGCTCAACCGCACCAGCGCATCGCTGATGCCGAGCTGCTCGCGGCGTGCGACCGGCACCGAAGCATGGGTCATCACCGCAGGATGGTTGACCAGGCTCTCCACGCCGCCCAGCGATTCGGCCAGGGTGAACAGCTTGGTGCGCTCGCAGAAGCGCTTGGCCGCGTCGAAGCCGCCCTTGAGCACGATCGAGACGATGCCGCCGTAGCCGCTCATCTGCCGGCCGGCCAGGGCGTGCTGCGGGTGCGAGGGCAGGCCCGGGTAGATCACCTTCTCCACCGCCGGGTGCGTCTCCAGCCACTGCGCCAGCGCCAGGGCGTTGTCGCAGTGCGCGCGCATGCGCAGCGGCAGGGTCTTCAGCCCGCGCAGGGCCAGGAAGCTGTCGAACGGGCCCTGCACGCCGCCCACCGAGTTCTGCAGGAAGGCCAGTTGCTCGGCCAGTTCGGCGTTGTCGCCGACCACGGCCATGCCGCCGACCATGTCCGAGTGGCCGTTGAGGTACTTGGTCGCCGAATGCACCACGATGTCCGCACCCAGCGCCAGTGGCCGCTGCAGCAGCGGCGAGGCGAAGGTGTTGTCGACCACCACCAGCAGGCCGTGCTTGCGCGCGATCGCGGCGATCGCCGCGATATCGACGATCTTCAGCATCGGATTGGTCGGGGTCTCGATCCACACCATCTTGGTGGTCGGGCGGATCGCCGCCTCGAACGCGGCCGGGTCGGTCAGGTCGACGAAACCGAACTCCAGCGCGGCAGTGCGCTTGCGCACCCGCTCGAATAGCCGGTAGCTGCCGCCGTACAGGTCGTCCATCGCGATCACGTGGCTGCCGCTGTCCAGCAGCTCGATCACCGTGGCGGTGGCGGCCATGCCGGAGGCGAAGGCGAAGCCGCGGCTGCCGCCTTCCAGGGCCGCCACGCAGCGCTCGTAGGCGAAGCGGGTCGGGTTGTGGGTGCGCGAGTACTCGAAGCCCTGGTGCTCGCCGGGACTGGACTGGGCGTAGGTGGAGGTCGCGTAGATCGGCGGCATCACCGCGCCGGTGGTCGGGTCCGGGTGCTGTCCGCCATGGATGGCCAGGGTCGCCAGCGCCAGCGCGGGGCCGTCGCCATGGGGATTCGACGTGTTGTCCGTCATGTGGGGTTACCGGAAAAGGGGCGTGATTCTAGCAGTGCGGTCTGAACGGCCCCATGCAGCACGGGGCCGTGCCGGCCGCAGGGATTACTGCACCCGGCGGCGCAGATAGTTGAGCAGGTCGATCCGGGTGATCAGGCCGAGGAAGGCGCCCTCGTTCATCACGATGGCGACCTGGCCACGGTCGAACACCGGCAGCAGGGCCTCGATCGGCGATTTGACGTCCAGCCGGTCGAGCTTGCTGACCATGGCCGTGGCCACGGGGTCGCGGAACCGCGCCTCATCGCCGTATACATGCAACAAGACATCGCTTTCGTCGACGATGCCGACCAGTTGGTCGCCTTCCATCACCGGCAGCTGCGACACGTCGTACAGCTTCATGCGCTGATAGGCGGTGGTCAGCAGATCCTTGGGGCCGACCACCACCGTGTCGCGCTGGCTGTAGGGGCGCAGGATCAGGTCGCGCAGGTCGCCGTGCTGCGGGCGCTCCAGGAAGCCGTTGTCCAGCATCCAGTAGTCGTTGTACATCTTCGACAGGTACTTGTTGCCGGTGTCGCAGACGAACACCAGCACGCGCTTGGGCTCGGTCTGTGCGCGGCAGTACTTCAGCGCCGCCGCCAGCAGGGTGCCGGTGGAGGAGCCGCCAAGGATGCCCTCCTTGGCCAGCAGTTCCCGCGCGGTGTGGAAGCTCTCGGCGTCGCTGATCGAATAGGCCTTCTTGACCCGGGTGAAATCGGAGATCGCCGGCAGGAAATCCTCGCCGATGCCTTCCACCAGCCAGCTGCCGGACTTCTCGCTGACCGTGCCCTGCTCGATGTACTCGGTCAGGATCGAGCCGACCGGGTCGGCCAGGACCAGTTCGGTGTGCGGCGAGGCGGCGGCGAAGGCGCGCGACAGGCCGGTCATGGTGCCGGAGCTGCCGCAGCCGAACACGATCGCGTCCAGCCGGCCGTCCATCTGCCGCAGGATCTCCGGGCCGGTGCCGAACTCGTGCGCGGCCGGGTTGTCGGGGTTGCCGAACTGGTTGATGAAGTAGGCGCCCGGGGTCTCGGCGGCGATGCGCGCGGCCAGGTCCTGGTAGTACTCGGGGTGGCCCTTGGCCACGTCCGAGCGGGTCAGCACCACCTCTGCGCCCATCGCCTTGAGGTTGAAGATCTTTTCCCGGCTCATCTTGTCCGGCACCACCAGGATCAGCTTGTAGCCCTTCTGCTGGGCGACCAGGGCCAGGCCGATGCCGGTGTTGCCGGCCGTGCCCTCGACCAGCACCGCGCCGGGCTTGAGATCGCCGCGGCGCTCGGCCGCCTCGATCATCGACAGGCCGATCCGATCCTTGATCGAGCCGCCGGGATTGGCGCTCTCCAGCTTCAGGTACAGCTCGCACACCCCGGTGTCGAGCTTGCTGGCCTTGACGATGGGGGTGTCGCCGATCAGGTCGAGTACGGAGGAGTGAATGGCCATCGGGTCCGAATGCGTCGCGCCGCGGCAGCGGCTGGACCGGGCATTATCCGCGCTCGGGGAGGGAAAGTCAGAGAATGCGCGCGGCAGAGACGAAAAAAGCCGCGGTCGCGGCTTTCGGAGGGGATGACGCGGACGGTGGCAAGCCGACGAGGAGGCCAGCCACCGCCCGCGACAAGAGGGAATAGTACGGTCAGTGCGGCTTCTGCTCGTAAAGGCGCAGCAGCTTTTCCTTGGCGGCGAGCTTTTCGCGCTTCATCTGCGCCAGGGTGACATCGTCGATCGGCAGCACGCCGAGCTCGGCGTCCATGCACTTCTTGTCCAAGGTCTTGTGGCGCTGGTAGAGCTGCTTGAACTCCGGATCGGACTTGATCAACGCGTCGATTTCGGTCTGCGGTTGCCCTTCGAACATAGGAATAGCCTCCTTCAGCTAGAAACAAGAACGCCCCGGCCGCTGCGGCACGGGGCGTTGCCTGGGAGCGGAAGCGCGCGAGCCGCCGGCTGCACCGCCACAACGCCTGGAACCGCGGTTCCTGCGGCGTCGGACTGCGGTACGTGCCACTGCGTCATCGGCTCGAACTCCTCCGTTGGCACCAGGCGGCGGGAGTGCCGCCTGGACTACCGACCCTACGCCTCCCCACCGCCGCGGACAAGAGAAGCAGGCCCGCTTTGTCGCATTCAGTTGCTCGGCGCTCAGGCCCAGGGAAAAACCCCGTTAAACGCCGCCGCGCAGGGGCACGACACGGCTCAGGGCGCGATCACCACTTCGGCCGAACGGGCCTTGGTCGAGGGCCCCTTCTTGCCGACCGCCTGCACCCGGTTGGCGGCGACGCCGCCGCCGACCAGGGCCGCGCGCAGGGCATCGGCGCGCTTCTGCGCCACCCCGGCGTCGGTGTCGTAGGCCTCGACCCGCACCTTGCCCTTGCTGATCTGCAGGTACTGCGACAGGGCCTTGGCCTGATTCGCGGCATCGCCCGACAGCGCCGCCTTGCCGGCGCCGAAGGCCGCGCCGGAGAAGGTGAAGACCTCCCCACGGCCCTCGAAGCGCGAGGCCGGCAGCTTGGTGCCGGCGACCAGTTCGGCCTCCTCGCGCGCCAGCTTGGCCGACTTCTGCTGGGCGGCGCTGAGCTTGGCGGTCTGCTGACCGGCGACGCTGGCCAGCGCCGCATCCGCATCTGCCCGTGCGGCCTGCTCGGCCTCGGCCGCCTGACGCAGGCTCTCGGCCTCCTCGGCCTGGATCTGCGCCTGCACGCGCAGTCGCTCGGCCTCCTGCCGGGCCCGCGCGGCCTCGCGGCGGCTGGCCTCGATCAGCAGGTCGCTGCGGGTCTTCTCCAACTGGTCGACCTGACGACGGGCGATCTCGGCACGGGCCATGGTTTCGGCGATCTCGACCCGGCGCTCGGCCAGGTAGCGCGCTTCGTCGCGCTCCTTGCGCTTGGCGTTGGCGAAGTTGGCCACCGCCTGCTGCGCCTGCAGGCGCTCGTAGGCGGCGACATCGGCGTTCAGCGGATCGGCCTGCAGCGCCACCAGGCGCTGGTTGAGCACGGCCAGTTCCGGGTCGTCCGCGGCCATCGCGCCCAGCGGCGCCAGCAGCAACGCCAGCAGGGCCAGGCGGCGCATTCCGTGCAGGGCGCGGCTCATGGACGACCCTCCCCGGTGCCCAGCGTCTGTTGCAACTGAGCCACCTCGGCCTGGCGTTGCTTCAGTTGCGCATTGGCCACCGCCTCCTCGCTGCGCGCGCGCGCAAGGTCGGCATCGGCGGCCACACGCAGGGCCAGTTGCGGCGCGGTCTTGCGCTGGCGGCGGTCGAGCGCGGCCTGTTGCGCCTGTTCCAGGCCCTGTCGGGCGCTGGCCAGCAGGTCCGGCGCGTACTGGTCGGCATCGGCCTGGACCGCACGCTGCACCGCCTGCTGCGCGGACAGCAGCTCCGGCGAAGCCACCTGGGCGAACGCGGCCGGCGCGGCGAACAACGCCAATGCGCAGGCCATCACATACTGCTGACAACGGAAGTGTGCGAAGCTAGTTTTCATCTAGGGGGGCCGTGGACGGAGACGTCGGTCACGGCCATTGTCGGAAGCCTGTGGCGCGCTTGCAACGGGCGATTGCGGATCGTTGGGGAACCATTGCGCATGGATATCGGCTATTTCCTGAAGCTGATGACCGAAAAGAACGCCTCGGACATGTTCCTGACCACGGGAGCACCGGTCTATATCAAGATCGAAGGCAAGCTGTACCCGCTCGGCGCCACCGGCCTGCCGCCGGGCATGGTCAAGAAGATCGCCTACTCGTTGATGGACGAGGGCCAGGTGCCGCAGTTCGAGCGGGAGCTGGAATTGAACATGGCCATCGCCCTGCAGGACGCCGGGCGCTTCCGCGTCAACGTGTTCAAGCAGCGCGGCGAGGTCGGCATGGTGATCCGCGCGATCCGCAGCAAGATCCCCAGCATCGAGGAGCTGCACCTGCCGCAGGTGCTCAAGGATGTGATCATGACCCCGCGCGGGCTGGTCCTGGTGGTCGGCTCCACCGGCTCGGGCAAGTCCACCTCGCTGGCGTCGATGATCGACTACCGCAACAGCACCACCACCGGGCACATCCTAACCATCGAGGACCCGATCGAGTACCTGCACAAGCACAAGATGTCCATCGTCAACCAGCGCGAGGTCGGCCTGGACACCCACGCCTTCCACAACGCACTGAAGAACGCGATGCGCGAGGCGCCGGACGTGATCCTGATCGGCGAGATCCTGGACGCGGAAACCATGGAGGCGGCCATCGCCTTCGCCGAGACCGGACATCTGTGCCTGGCCACCCTGCACTCCAACAACGCCGACCAGACCATCGAGCGCATCCTCAACTTCTTCCCCGAGAGCGCGCACAAGAACGTGCTGATGAACCTGTCACTGAACCTGCGCGCGGTGATCTCGCAGCGCCTGGTCAAGGACAGCAGCGGCCGCCGCCGGCCGGCCTCGGAAGTGCTGCTCAACACGCCGATGATCCGCGACCTGCTGCGCCGCGGCCAGGTCCACGAGATCAAGCAGGCGATGGAGGAGTCGCTGGAGGAAGGCATGGAGACCTTCGACCAGTGCCTGTTCCGCATGGTCAAGCAGGGCCAGATCGAGCAGGAGGAAGCGCTGCGCGCGGCCGACTCGCGCGACGGCCTGGCCCTGAAGTTCCGCCTGTCCGAAGGCGGCAGCGGCGAGCACGATCCCTACGCCGACTACGACAGCGGCCCCAGCGCCGCGCCGCGGATCACCCACGGCTTCGTCTGAGGCGTCGCCGTGTTGTCGTAGGCGCGGTTTCAGCCGCGACCGGGCGTTCGCAGCCGCCTGGTCGAACTGGCCCCGCAGCGACGGCGGCAACGACCGACCGTAGGCCCAGCGGCGGTCGCCGCGGGTCGCCC
The DNA here is from genome assembly GCF_009192895.1 of Xanthomonas sp. LMG 12460. Classification (NCBI taxonomy): domain Bacteria; kingdom Pseudomonadati; phylum Pseudomonadota; class Gammaproteobacteria; order Lysobacterales; family Lysobacteraceae; genus Xanthomonas; species Xanthomonas sp. LMG 12460. Next base: position 41,318 of record NZ_NKUH01000019.1, read on the forward strand.
TTGCGCGGGCAAACGCCACTTCCACGCAACTGCGCGTCGGGACCGAAGTCCCTCCCACAGTGCGCCCAGCGAGTGCGCCGCAAGCGCGTGTGGAAGCGACTTCCGTTGCGACGCGTGAAGGCCGAAGTGTCCGGAAAACTGCAGTCGGGACTGAAGTCCCTCCCACATCCTCATGCTCACCGGCGCGGCAGGGGCCGGTGGCCGACTGGCAGCAGCGGATGCCCGGTCGCGGCTGAAGCCGCTCCTGCGACGATAGTCCCAGCTTACTGCGCGTCGGGCTGGTGTTCCGGGCGCGCCGCGTCGAATGCCGGCAGCGCCAGGCAGGCGCGCTCGATCCGCTCCAGGGTCGGGTAGGCCTGCAGATCCACGCCGAAGCGGCGCGCGTTGTAGAGCTGCGGCACCAGGCAGCAGTCGGCCAGGCCCGGCTGCTCGCCGTGGCAGAAGCGTCCGGTGTCGGGCGACTCGGCCAGCAACTGCTCCAGCGCATCGAAGCCGGTCTGCATCCAGTGCCGCATCCACTCTTCGCGCTCGGGTTGCGGCACGTTCCAGGCGCTCTCGAAGAACTGCGTCACGCGCAGGTTGTTGAGCGGGTGGATGTCGCAGGCGATCAGTTGCGCCAGGCCGCGCACGCGGGCGCGATCGATCGGCGCGTCCGGCAGCAGCGGCGGCTCCGGCCAGCGCTCGTCCAGGTACTCCAGGATCGCCAGCGATTGGCGGATCGGCTGGCCCTCGTGGCACAGGGTCGGCACCAGTTCCTGCGGGTTCAACCGCGCATATTCCGGCGAGTGCTGCTGTCCACCGTCGCGCACCAGGTGCACCGGCAGCGACTGGTAGGCCAGACGCTTGAGCTCCAGCCCGATGCGCACCCGGTACGCGGCGCTGGAGCGCCAGTAGGTGTAGAGCTGCAGTGCCTCGTCCATGCCCGCCTCCGTCTGCGCAATCGACAACGATACCGGTGGACACCCGGGCTGCGGCGCCGCCGGTCGCCCCGGCACCGCCGCCGGCCGGGTCAGGGCAGCGGCGCCTGCTCGATGCGCTGCTCGATCGCACCGAAGATGCTCACTCCGTCACGGTCCAGCATCTCGATCCGCACCACGTCGCCGAAGGACATGTACGGCGTGCTCGGCTTGCCGTCGCGCAGGGTTTCCACGGTGCGCTGTTCGGCGAAGCAGGAGGCACCACGCGTGGTGTCCTGGTTGGCGATGGTGCCCGAGCCGACCACCGCGCCCGCCGCCAGCGGCCGGGTCTTGGCCGCGTGCGCGACCAGTTGCGCGAAATCGAACTGCATGTCCTCGCCCGCCTCGGGCGCGCCGAACCAGGCGCCGTTGATGTGGGTCAGCAGCGGCAGGTGCACCTTGTTGCCCTGCCAGGCCTCGCCCAGTTCGTCGGGAGTGACGAACACCGGCGACAGCGCCGAACGCGGCTTGGACTGCACGAAGCCGAAGCCCTTGGCCAGTTCCGGCGGAATCAGGTTGCGCAACGACACGTCGTTGACCAGGCCGATCAGCTGGATGTGCGCGGCGGCCTGCGCCGGGCTGACCGCCATCGGCACGTCGTCGGTGACCACCACGATCTCGGCTTCCAGGTCGATGCCGTAGTCCTCGCTGACCACCTTGACCGCATCGCGCGGGCCGTAGAAGCCGGCGCTGACCGCCTGGTACATCAGCGGGTCGGTGTAGAAGCTCTCCGGCACCTCGGCGCCGCGCGCGCGGCGCACGCGCTCGACGTGCGGCAGGTAGGCGCTGCCGTCGAGGAACTCGTAGGCGCGCGGCAGCGGTGCCGCCAGCGCGGCCATGTCCAGGTCGAACTGGCCGTCGGCGCTGCCGTCGTTGAGCGACTCGGACAGCGCGTTCAGGCGCGGGGCGAGGTTGCTCCAGTCCTCCAGCGCGCGCTGCAGGGTCGGCGCGATGCCGGTGGCGCGCACGGCGCGGGTCAGATCGCGGGACACGACGATCAGGGTGCCGTCGCGACCGCCTTCCTTCAGGGAACCTAGCTTCATGTCCGTCCAGTGCTGGGGGCTGAGCCGGCGATTGTACGGCCAGACGCCGGCTTGGTTTCAACTGAAACGGACCCGGATTTTGTGCGGCGCGCCAATTCAGGTACACTGCGCCGGTCTGCATGCGGCCGTCCGTTTCCCTCAGGGATCGCCGGCGAGGCCAGGATCGCAACGATCCGACTCGCCCGCCCCGCCCGACGCCTTTCGTGGTGCCGACGAACCCCAGCCTCGCGCTGCGGGTTGATCCACCCTCTCGCAGCGCGGTTCACGGGAACGCTCCGAGCCTCACCTACTTGCGCCTGCGCGCCGGGTCCGTCCCGGCGTCGGCGCGTTATCCGGAGCATTCTCATGTCGTTCGAATCCCTGGGCCTTGCGCCCTTCCTGCTGCGCGCGTTGGCCGAGCAGGGCTACGAAACCCCCACCCCGATCCAGGCGCAGGCCATTCCCGTCGCCCTGGAAGGCCATGACCTGATGGCCGGCGCGCAGACCGGCACCGGCAAGACCGCCGCGTTCGGCCTGCCGCTGCTGCAGCACCTGGGCACTTCGCCGCAGTCGGTGGGCCCCGGCCCGCGCAAGCCGCGCGCGCTGATCCTGACCCCGACCCGCGAACTGGCCACCCAGGTCCACGACAGCCTGCGCGGCTACAGCAAGTACCTGCGCATCCCCAGTACCACCATCTACGGCGGCGTGGGCATGGGCAACCAGCTCGACGCGCTGCGCCGCGGCGTGGACCTGCTGATCGCCTGCCCGGGCCGCCTGCTCGACCACCTCGAGCGCCGCAGCGTGGACCTGTCGGGCATCGAGATCCTGGTGCTGGACGAAGCCGACCGCATGCTCGACATGGGCTTCCTGCCGTCGATCAAGCGCATCCTCGCCAAGCTGCCCAAGCAGAACCGGCAGACCCTGCTGTTCTCGGCCACCTTCGAGGAAGGCATCAAGCAGCTGGCCCGCGAGTTCATGCACGACCCGCAGGAAATCCAGGCCACCCCGAGCAACACCGTGGCCGACACCATCACCCACCGCGTGCATCCGGTGGACGGCGCGCGCAAGCGCGAACTGCTGCTGCACCTGCTGGCCGCCGACTCGCGCAAGCAGACCCTGGTGTTCGCCCGCACCAAGCACGGCGCCGACAAGCTGACCATGTTCCTGGACAAGTCCGGGTTGAAGACCGCGGCGATCCACGGCAACAAGAGCCAGGGCCAGCGCCTGCGCGCATTGAGCGACTTCAAGGCCGGCCGCATCACCGTGCTGGTGGCGACCGACATCGCCGCGCGCGGCATCGACATCGACCAGCTGCCCAAGGTCATCAACTACGACCTGCCGATGGTCGCCGAGGACTACGTGCACCGCATCGGCCGCACCGGCCGCAACGGTTCGACCGGTGAAGCAATTTCGCTGGTGGCGCAGGACGAGGCCAAGCTGCTGCGCGCGATCGCACGCATGCTCAAGCGCGAGATGGACATCCGCGACGTGCCGGGCTTCGAGCCGGTCACGCCGATCCGCTGGGGCAACAACAACCCGCCGGACGAGCGTCCGGGCGGCCAGCGTCCGCCGCGTCGCGGCAGCCACGCCCGTCGCGGCCATGGCGATGCGCCGGCGCACGCGCATGCGCACGCAGGCAGCAAGAAGCCCGGCGGCAGCCACGCCGACGGCGCCCGCCGCCAGGGCCAGGGCCGCCGCCACGGCAACGGCGGCGGCAACCGCCCCGCCGCGCCGCGCTGATCCGTCCGCGGCCACGCGCTGCGCACGCACTCGGGCCGCCCTTCGGGGCGGCCTTTTTTGTCCGCTCCACCCGGCATCGCGCATGTCGCGACACCCTGCCGCACGACGGCGCCGTCGTCGTCGCGCGGCGCCGGCAGCCCGCCATGCCGCTCAAGCCCTGACCGTACAATGCTCCCCATGGATATCTTCAAAGTCTTCACCCTCGAAGCCGCGCACCGCCTGCCCAACGTGCCGCCCGGCCACAAGTGCGCGCGCCTGCACGGGCATTCGTTCCGCATCGAGCTGCACGTCAGCGGCGAGCCTGGCGCCGAGAGCGGCTGGGTGATGGATTTCGGCGACATCAAGGCGGCGTTCCGCCCGCTCTACGACCAGCTCGACCACCATTACCTCAACGACATCGAGGGCCTGGACAATCCCACCAGCGAGCGTCTGGCGGTGTGGATCTGGGACCGGCTCAAGCCGGTGTTGCCGCTGCTGAGCGAAGTGGTGGTGCACGAAACCTGCACCTCCGGCTGTCGCTATCGCGGGCCGGGTTGAACAAGGCCGGGAATGGGGAATGGGGAATGGGGAATGGGGATTCGGGAATCGTAAGAGCGGCACCGCGCCGGCTGAGGGTTTGCGTGCTGCCCACGTTGCGTCGTTGCGCGCATCTGGCGCTTTCCAGGCCCGCAGAGGCGTCCGGCAAGGGCTGGCGGAATTGCGCCAAGTAATTGATCAGAAAAGCAGTTTGAACGAATCCTGAGCAGCTTCAGAAAATTTTGTTGCATCGCAGCAGAATGAGCGTATGTTGCACTGCAACAGCAGTCGGCATTCCAACGGAGTTGCATGATGTCCGCTCAATTCAACGATCAGTTCAGCAGCTACACCCAGCAGTTCGCCGCCGCCGCGGCGCGTGCCAACCGCCTGGCGCTGGAGAGCGCCGAGAGCGTGTTCGGCGTGCAGTTGAAGACCTTCGAGAAGAACGTGTCGGCCACCACCGGCTTCCTCGGCGAGCTGACCGAGGCGCGCGATCTGGGCACCGTGCAGGCGCTGTGGCCGAAGGGCCTGCAGATCGCTCGCGACAACTTCGAGCGGCTGGCCACGGCCAACCAGGAAGTGTTCGGCCTGGGCCTGAAGGCCTCCGAGGCCATCGGCCAGCTCGCCAAGCACCAGTTCGAAGCGGCGACCGAACAGGCCGCGCCGAAGGCCAAGCCAGCCACCAAGTAACACCGCTTTCGACGTCGCTGCGGTTCGCCGCCCGACGCACGCTCGGTCTGCATGGGTCCCTCCCCCCGTGCAACCCAAGGCCCGGTAGATCCCTCCCTCTACCGGGCCTTTTTTATGGGCGGGATTCGGGAGTGGGGATTCGGGATTGGTTGATCGCGTGCGTCTTGGCGTTCCTGTCTTTCCTGATGAGAGAGGCTTCAGCTCCGGTGCTTTGCCAGAAGCCGGTAGATCGCCTCTTCGACCGGGCTTCTCCATGCGCTTGCTTCGGGAGTGAAACCCGGCATTCGGGATCAGCCCATCTTGCGGATCCGGGACGCCCTGCTCTTGTGGGAGGGGCTTCAGCCCCGACGCGGCATCGGTCAGGCGTCGGGACTGAAGTCCCTCCCACAAAAGCCGGCAGCGCAGTGCCACCGGCAGTTGCTCAGCCGGGCGACATGCCCGCCCACGGCTGCAGTTCCGCCGCCAACTGCTCGGCCTGCGGTTGCGGCCGGTACGGCAGGCGCCCCCAGCACGGCATCGGCAACCGCGCGCGCAGCATCGCCATGTTGTCGTCGATGCGGTCCATCGCCGGGTCGATCTCGTTGCCGATCCAGCCGATGCACTGCAGGCCATCGGCGGCGATCGCCGCGGCGCTGAGCCGGGCGTGGTTGAGGCAGCCCAGGCGCAGGCCGACCACCAGCACCACCGGCAGCCGCAGCGCGCGCGCCAGATCGGCCTGGTCCAGCGTCGCCGACAGCGGCGCCGCCCAGCCGCCGACGCCTTCCACCACCACCACGTCGGCCTGCGCGCGCAGGCGGTCGAACGCGGCCGCGATCGGCGCCAGCTCCAGTTGCACGCCGGCATCGGCGGCGGCCAGTTCCGGCGCCAGCGGCAACGGCAGCGCGTACGGATTGAGATCGTCATAGGCCGGCCGCGGCGCGCTCGCCTCCTGCAGCGCCAGCGCGTCCTCGTTGCGCCAGCCGTCGGCCTCGCGCGCGCAGCCGCTGGCCACCGGCTTCATGCCCACCGCGCGCTGGCCGCGCGCGCGCAGGGCGTGCAGCAGCGCGGTGCTGGCGATGGTCTTGCCGATGCCGGTATCGGTGCCGGTGACGTAGAAGGCGGGAACAGCCATGCGAAACCCTGTCGGTTGGCCGGCGGGACGCGCGGCGGCGCGCAGGATAGCCGGGTGCGTCGCGGGCGTCAGCCGCCGCGGTGCCGGCGGACGCAGCGCGCTGCTAGACTCGCGCGATGTTCGCCTCGTCTTCGCTCACCGGCAGCAAGCCGGAACAGTACGCCCAGTTGCTCGACCAGGCCCGTGCCCTGGTCGCCGGGGAGCCCGACCGCATCGCCAATGCCGCCAACCTGGCCGCGCTGGTGTATCACGCGCTGCCGCGGCTGAACTGGGTCGGTTTCTACTTCTACGACGGCAAGGAACTGGTGGTCGGCCCGTTCCAGGGCCTGCCCGCCTGCGTGCGCATTCCGCTGCACAAGGGCGTGTGCGGCGCGGCCGCCAGCAGCGGCCAGACCCAGCGCATCGACGACGTGGAGGCGTTCCCCGGGCATATCGCCTGCGATGCGGCCTCGCGGTCGGAACTGGTGGTGCCGCTGCTGCGCGACAGTGCGCTTGTGGGCGTGTTCGACCTGGACAGCCCCGACCTCGCCCGCTTCGACGCCGACGACCAGCGCGGCCTGGAAGCGATCGCCCAGGTCTTCGTCGACAGCCTGCGATGAGTACCACCAAGCTGCGCAACATCGGCCCCAAGAGCGCGGCCTGGCTGCGCCAGGTCGGCGTGCGCACGCAGCAGGACCTAGAGGCGGCCGGCGCGGTCGGCGCCTTCGTCAAGGTCAAGCGCGCCGGCTTCAAGCCCAGCCTCAACCTGCTGTATTCGCTGGAAGGCGCGCTCAGCGGCTGCCACTGGCAGGAACTGTCCGAAGCACGCCGCGCGCAGTTGCTGGGCGAACTGGAGATCGCGACGGCGGCGCTGCCGGCGCAGCGCGGCCTGCCGGTCGCCGGGCCGGTGGCGACCACGCACTTCGACCGCGACGACACGCGCGACGACGACGCTGCCGACGGCGCCTACGCGCACGACACGCACGACACGCCGATGGGCGACCACTACGGCGACGACGACGGCCACGGCACTCACGCCGACTGAGCCGCGCAGCCAGCGGCGATCGCGTACAATCGCGCCGCTTCAAGGTGACCCACCGGCTCCGGCCAGCGGGTTGAAACGGGAAGCCGGTGCGTCTTGCGACAAGGCCGGCGCTGCCCCCGCAACGGTAAGCGATCCGCGCTGACGACCTGCGCCACTGTGCCCTGGGCATGGGAAGGCGTCGCAGCCGGGAGGTCCGCCTCCCTGATCGCGAGCCCGGAGACCGGCCTTGCAGTTCACTGGTTGCGATGCGGAGGGCGTCGCGGCGTGCCGCGCCGTGTCCGGCGCCGTCCGCTTGCACCTTCCGTTCGCGACTCCCTTGCCGTCACAGCGCGCAGCCGCGCGCCGGAGTTGCCACCCATGTCGTCCCGCCTGCTTTCGGTCGCGATCGCGTCCGCCCTGTCCCTGCCCGCGCTGGCCCACGCCGCCGATGCCGCCACCGACCTCGACCAGGTCCTGGTCACCGCCACCCGCACCCAGATTTCGGTGGAGGACAGCGTGGTGCCGGCGCAGGTCATCGACCGTGCCGAGATCGAGCGCAGCCAGGCCACCTCGCTGGCGCAGCTGCTGCAGGGCCGCGCCGGCATCGGCTTCTCCAACCAGGGCGGCCTGGGCAAGCTGACCACGCTGAACCTGCGCGGCAGCGAGTCGGACCACGTGCTGGTGCTGGTGGACGGCGTGCGCATCGGCTCGGCCAGCGCCGGCCTGGCCGCGTTCCAGGACCTGCCGCTGAGCCAGATCGAGCGCATCGAGATCGTGCGCGGCCCGCGCTCGAGCCTGTACGGCTCCGACGCGATCGGCGGCGTCATCCAGATCTTCACCCGCCGCGGCGGCCAGGGCTTCCAGCAGAACCTGAGCCTGGGCGGCGGCAGCCACGGCCTGCGCGAGGCCGGCGCCGGCTTCAGCAACCGCGGCGAGCGCGGCTGGCTGGCCGTGCAGGGCGGCTACCAGAAGACCGACGGCATCAATGCCTGCAACGGCTCGGCCACGCTGTTCGCCGGCTGCTTCGTCGACCAGCCCGACCGCGACGGCTACCGCAACGTCTCGCTGAGCGCGCGCGGCGGCTACGCGCTGACCGACACGCTGCGCATCGAAGGACAGGCGCTGAACATCGACAGCCGCAACGAGTACGACGGCGACGCGCTGTTCGCCGGCAACGAGGCCGACAACACCCAGCAGGTGTTCAGCGGCAAGCTCGACTGGACGCCCTCCGATCGCCTGCACCTGGCCGCGCAACTGGGCCGCAACGTCGACGACGCCGACAGCTACTACCGCGCACCTGGCGCACGCACCCGCAGCTTCGTCAGCACCTTCGACAGCCGCCGCGACACCGCCGCGCTGCAGGGCGACATCAGCCTGGCCGAAGGCCACCTGCTCAGCGTCGGCAGCGACTGGCAGCGCGAGCACGTTGCCAGCAGCACCGCCTTCGACGTCGACAGCCGCGACAACACCGGCGTGTTCGCCGAGTACCAGGGCCGCTTCGGCGCGCAGCAGGTGCAGGCCAGCGTGCGCAGCGACGACAACGAACAGTTCGGCGAGCACACCACCGGCAGCCTCGGCTGGGGCCTGGCGTTGGCGCATGGCCTCAAGCTCACCGCCAGCGTCGGCACCGGCTTCAAGGCGCCGACCTTCAACGACCTGTACTACCCGTTCGCCGGCAACCCGGAGTTGAAGCCGGAGCGCTCCAAGAGCGGCAACCTCGGCATTGCCCAGTACGCCGACAGCTGGAACTGGACCTTCAACGCCTACGAGACCCGTGTGAAGGACCTGATCTCCTACGACGCGGTCAGCTTCCTGCCGGTCAACGTGGACGAGGCGCGCATCCGCGGCGCCGAACTGACCGGCTATGCGCTGCTGGCCGGCTGGGAACTGTCGGCGCAGCTGAGCCATACCGACCCGCGCAACCGCAGCGATGGCGGCAACCGCGACAACTGGCTGGCGCGCCGCGCGCAGAACACCGCGCGCCTGGACGTAGACCGCGGCATCGGCCCGGTCAAGCTCGGCGTCAGCGTGTTCGGCAGCGGCCACCGCTTCGACGACGCGGCCAACCGCGTGCGCCTGGCGGGCTACGGCACCGTCGACCTGCGCGCGGAGTACGCGTTCACCCCGGACTGGACGCTGCAGGCCAAGGCCAGCAACGTGTTCGACCGCGACTACCAGACGGTGAACTGGTACAACCAGCCGGGCCGCGAGTACGCGCTGACCCTGCGCTACGCGCCGGCAGCGCGCTGAGCCGGCGTCCCGCGCTGCGCCGATGGCGTAGCGCGGGACGACAGTGCGGAAACCACGCGTCTTTTTTTGTAGGAGTCAACTGTCATGCACCTGCGATGACAGGAGGAGCGTACGGGGCCTGATCGCGCGCGATGGCATTGAGCCAGCGCAGGAACTTGTGCATGCAGGCGACGAGCGCG
>NZ_NKUH01000002.1:0-67578 GCF_009192895.1 Xanthomonas sp. LMG 12460
CATTCCCCATTCCCCATTCCCAGCTCCAAATGCCCGACCCCCGCACCCAACAGGCCGACGCCCTGATCGGCGAACTGCAGCGCGAGCGCGGCGGGCGCCTGACCGTGTTCCTCGGCGCGGCGCCGGGGGTCGGCAAGACCTACGCGATGCTGTCGCGTGCGCGGCAGTTGCAGCAGCAGGGCAGCAACCTGGTGGTCGGCGTGGTCGAGACCCACGGCCGCGCCGAGACCGCGGCGCTGCTGGAGGGTCTCACCGTGCAGCCGCGGCGGCGGCTGGAGTACCGCGGCCGCACCCTGGACGAGATGGACCTGGATGCGCTGCTGGCGCTGCGCCCGCCGCTGGTGCTGGTGGACGAGTTGGCCCATCGCAACGCGCCGGGCAGCCGCCACGAGCGGCGCTGGCAGGACGTACAGGAACTGCTCGACGCCGGCATCGACGTCTACAGCACGGTCAACATCCAGCATCTGGAAAGCCTCAACGACGTGGTCCACCGCATCACCGGCGTGCGCGTCAGCGAGACCGTGCCCGATGCGATCTTCGACCGCCTGCGCGACATCGTGCTGGTCGACCTGCCGCCACGCGAACTGATCGAGCGCCTGCAGCAGGGCAAGGTGTACCTGCCCGAGCAGGCCGGGCAGGCGCTGCAGGCGTTCTTCTCGCCGTCCAACCTGGCCGCGCTGCGCGAGCTGGCGATGCAGACCGCCGCCGACCGCGTCGACAACGACCTGCGCGACGTGCAGGCCGCGCAGGGCCGCACCAGCGTCGCCCTGCGGCGCACGGTGATGGTGGCGATCGACGGGCGTGGCCAGTCCGACTACCTGGTGCGGGTGGCGCGGCGCCTGGCCGAGCGCCGCGGCGCGCCATGGACGGTGGTCACCGTGCAGACCCAGGCGCAGCCGGATGCCGACTGGCAACTGGAGATCGACCGCGCCTTCGCGCTGGCGCGCCGGCTGGGCGGCGAGGCCGCGCTGCTGCACGGCGCCAACGTCGCCGACGCCTTGCTCGACCATGCCGCGCGCAGCGGCGTGTCCACGCTGGTGCTGGGCCGCACCCGCGAGCGCCCGCTGGCGCGCATGATCAACCGCACCCTGACCCAGCAACTGCTGCAACGCGGCGCGCACTACGAACTGGTGATCATCAGTTCGCCGGAAGCGCGCGCGCGGGCGCGGCGGCGCTGGCGCAGCCCCGCGCACTGGCTGTCGCGCGACGACCTGCTGTTCGCCACGGTGGCCTCGGCGCTGGCGGTGGTGGTCGCCTGGATCGCCGAAAGTTGGGTCGGCATCGACGACCTGTCGATGGTGTTCATCGTCGCAGTGGTGATGGTGGCATCGAAGACGCGGATGACCGCGGCGGTGCTGGCGGCGCTGTTGAGCTTCTTCAGCTACAACTTCTTCTTCATCGAACCGCGCTTCACCTTCCAGATCGGCGCGCGCCAGGGCGTGGTCACGGTGCTGCTGTTCCTGGTCGCGGCCCTGGTCGCCGGGCGCCTGGCCTCGCGCCTGCGCATGCAGGTGTTGGCGCTGCGCGCGGTCAACGCGCAGACCACCGCGCTGCAGCGGCTGGGCCGCGAACTGACCAGTGCCGCCGACCTCGGCCAGGTGCTGGAGGCTGGGCGCCGTGCGCTCGCCGGCACCCTCGATGCCGAGGCCTGGCTGCGCCTGCAGCCGCTGGAGCGCGCGCATGACGGCGCCGACGACTACGCGCCGACGATGGCCGCGGTGGACCGCAGCGCCGCCGACTGGGCGCAGCGCCACGGCCAGGCCACCGGTCGCTTCACCGATACGCTGGCCGGCGCGAGCTGGTGGTTCCTGCCGGTGCGCCACGAGCACGGCACCATCGGCGTGGTCGGCTTGCGCTTCGGCACCGGCGTGCAGCGCCCGGGCCTGGAGCAGCAGCGCCTGGCCGAGGCGATGGTGGAGGACATCGGCCAGGCCGCGCTGCGCACGCGGCTGGTCGCCGACCTGGAGAGCGCGCGGGTCAGCGGCGAGACCGAGCGGCTGCGCTCGGCCCTGCTGTCCTCGGTCTCGCACGACCTGCGCTCGCCGCTGGCGGCGATGATCGGCGCGGCCAGCAGCCTGTCCAGCTACGGCAAGGCGATGGACGCGGACGATCGCCGCAGCCTGCTCGAGACGATCCAACTGGAAGGCGAACGCCTGGACCGCTACATCCAGAACCTGCTGGACATGACCCGGCTCGGTCACACCGGGCTGACCTTGAACCGCGACTGGATCGGCGTGGACGAACTGATCGGCTCGGCCGCGCGGCGCCTGCAGCGCTACCAGCCGCAGGTGCGGCTGGATATCGCCCTGGCCGCGGAGCTGCCGACGCTGTGGGTGCACCCGGCGCTGGTCGAGCAGGCGATCTTCAACGTGCTGGAGAACGCGGCCAAGTTCTCGCCGGCGGATGCGGCGATCCGCGTCGCCGCGGGCATGGTCGAGGGCCGCCTGCGCATCGACATCAGCGACCGCGGCCCGGGCATTCCCGAGGACGAGCGCGCGCGCATCTTCGACATGTTCTACAGCGTCGAGCGCGGCGACCGCGGCCGCCACGGTACCGGCCTGGGCCTGACCATCTGCCAGGGCATGATCGGCGCGCACGGCGGCAGCGTCGAGGCGCTGCCCGGTCCCGATGGCCGCGGCACCACGATCCGCATTACCCTGCCGCTCATCGAACCCGCCGCGCCGCCGTCCCGCCCCGATGCCGACTGAGTCCCACGCCGATCCGATTCCGCCGCCGCGCGTGCTGGTCATCGACGACGAGCCGCAGATCCGCCGTTTCCTCGACATCAGCCTGCGCGCGCAGGGTTACCGCGTGCTGCAGGCCGACACCGGCGCCGCTGGCCTGGCACAACTGGCCGCGCACGGCGCCGAACTGGTGGTGCTGGACATTGGCCTGCCCGACCAGGACGGGCACAGCGTGCTGCGCGAACTGCGGCAATGGTCGTCTGTGCCGGTGATCATGCTCACCGTGCGCGCCGGCGAGGACGAGAAGGTGCAGGCGCTGGACGCCGGCGCCAACGACTACGTGACCAAGCCGTTCGGCGTGCAGGAACTGATGGCGCGCATCCGCGTGCTGCTGCGCATGCAGCCGGTGGCCGGGGAGGCCGAGCCGGTGTTCGACGATGGCCACCTGCACATCCACCTGGGCCTGCGCGAAGTGCGCCTGGACGGCGAAGCGCTGCCGCTCAGTCGCAAGGAGTACGCGCTGCTCGCCCTGCTGCTGCGACACAGCGGCCGCGTGGTGACGCAGCCGCAACTGCTGCGCGAACTGTGGGGCCCCACCCACCAGGACGACACCCACTACCTGCGCATCCTGGTCGGCAAGCTGCGGCAGAAGCTCGGCGACAGCGCCGTGGCCCCACGCTACATCGCCACCGAGCCGGGGGTGGGGCTGCGCTTCATCGGGGTGCAGTGCGCGCCTCATGGCGCGCCAGGGACGATCTGAATCCTGTCCCCAGATTCTGCCGAATCTTCCTGCGCCCAGCGCAGCGGCAACGATGCGGAGCAGACGGCCTGTCCTCAATGGCCCGATGCGCCAGTTCCTCCCCAATCTCGTGGACCTATTGCCGGCCCGTCGGGAGTCGCCCGATCACGCGGGCATGCGGATGAACGCGCACGCGCAGCAGGCACTGATCCGGATTGCGCCGGCGGCGATGCAACACGCTATTCTCGCCTTCAAATTCCATGTCTCGGGCGATGCTGATGACCGCCCAGTAAGGTAGGCAGCATGAAGCACGCACACTATCGCGCCATTGCGTTCGTCATGCTGTCGCATATCGCGGTAGCTGCTGACGCCCGGGACACGCTATCGGCACTGGCGTCGGCAACCCCTCTGCAGGCCACGTATGCAGATGAAACGCCGCGTGGCTTGTCGCAGGTTGTCCTCGGCAGGCAGCGCATTGTCTTCGGTAATGCAAACGTCGAACTCGTCACCCGATATCAAGGAACGCTGAAGACGCATCCTCGGGCGGACGAGGATTTTTTCTCAAATACGATGGACGGTGCAGATCTTTATTCCGTCACGAACAGGAATGACGAAGGTTTCCGGAAGTTGGGGAGTTCGCATATTCGTTCAGTGGCGTTGCTCAGAGAAACCGATGCCCAAGGAGCTGCCTCCCTCGTGCTGTGTCTCTCCGACTACGAAGATCTCAATCACTATTTCTACAAGGATCGAACCTTCACCACTTGCACGAGGTTTTCTTTGGGCAAGGGGGCGTTGGCATTGCCGCACGAACCTGGCGCATCTGTTCGATAGGCCGGCTCGCTGCCAAGCGCGGTTGCATGCGGTTTCTGGATCCTCGCTGGGAGATGCCAGCGTAAGAGTCAGGACGCGGGCTGTCTTTCCGGCGCTCGCGGCTTGTAGGTTGTAGGCGCGGCCAGGCTGGTCGCCCGCCATCGCAGCGCGGAACGCCACGCGCTGTCGGTTTCCGGTGCCGCCATGGCCAACCCGATCGCCCGGCGGCTGCCTCGCGAGTCGCCCGAGCTTCAGTCCCGCTCCGGCAATACCTTCCCCGGATTGAGGATCCCATCCGGATCCAGCGCGCGCTTGATCGCGCGCATCGCCTCCAGCGTGGCCGCGTCGAAGGCCTGGTCCATATAGTCGCGCTTGGCCACGCCGATGCCGTGTTCGCCCGAGAGGGTGCCTTCCAGCGACAGCACCAGTGCGAACAGCCGCGGCAGCGCCGCCTGCGCGCGCGCGGTTTCGGCGGCGTCGTCCGGCGCGTACATGATGTTGACGTGCAGGTTGCCGTTGCCGGCATGGCCGAAGGCGACGATCGGCAGGTCGAACTCGGCGGCCAGCGCTTCCACGCCGGCCACCAGCTCGGGGATGCGCGACACCGGTACCACCACGTCCTCGTTGATCTTGCCGGGGCGGATCGTGCGCAGCGCCGGCGACAGCGCACGGCGCGCGGCCCACAGGCGGTCGCGCGCGCTGCCGTCGGCGGCCACGTCCAGCGTCAGCAGGCCCTCGCCCTCGGCCGCCGCGCCCAGCGCCTGCAGCGCGTAGGGCAGGGTGTCGTGGTCGCCGTCGGCCTCGATCAGCAGCATCGCGCCGGCCTCGGGCACGTCGCTGCCGTTGCGGCGCAGCAGCACGATCGCGCTGCGGTCCATGAACTCGAGCATGGTCGGCGTGCTCGGCTGCGCCATCAGCCGCGACACCGCGGCCGCGGCGGTGGCGGCGTCGCGGTACAGCGCGCGCAGGCCGGCCTGCGCCAGCGGCCGCGGCGACAGCTTCAGCGTCGCTTCCACGATCAGCGCCAGGGTGCCTTCGCTGCCGACCAGCAGGTGGGTCAGATCGTAGCCGGTGGCGTCCTTGGTGTAGGCGCCGCCGCAGCGGATCAGCTCGCCGCTGCCGGTCACTGCGACCAGGCCGAGCACGTTGTCGCGGGTGGCGCCGTACTTCACCGCGCGCGGTCCGCCGGCATTGGTGGAAAGGTTGCCGCCGACGCTGCAGATCTCCGCGCTGGACGGATCCGGCGGCCAGAACAGCCCGTGCGGCGCCAGCGCCTGCTGCAGGTCGCCGTTGAGCACGCCGGGTTCGACCACCGCGCAGCGGTCGGCCGGGCGCAACTGCACGATGCGGTTCATGCGTGCGAACGACAGCACCACGCCGCCGGAGAACGGTACCGCGGCGCCGGCGGTGCCGGTACCGGCGCCGCGCGCCACCAGCGGCACGCGGTGCGCGCGGCAGGCGCGCACGATCGCCTGCACCTGCTCGCGGGTCTGCGGCAGCGCCACCGCGTCGGCCAGGGCCCAGCGCCGCGAATCGTCCTCGCCATAGCGGCGGCGGCTGTCGGCATCGGTGCGCCAGCCCTCGGCGCCGAGCAGGGCGGAAAGGGTGTCGGTGAGTGCGGTGGGCAGGGCGGTGGTCATGGCGAAGGTGGCGACGACGAAGTGGAGGGCGAGGGCGGCTGCAGCAGTTTCCAGGTGAGCACCGCCAGCGCCAGCGGCAGCCACACCCAGCGCAGTTCGGACCACAGCGTGGCCATGCGGCGCGCGCTGAAGAAACCGTTGGCGAACGGCGAGACCCGGATCGGCCGCCACGGCGCGAACCAGCGCTGTTCGCTCCACGGCCACCCCAGGGCCACGCCGAGGCCGCCGGAGGTCATCGCATCGAGCAGCGGATGCGAGGCGGTGCAGACGAACAGCCAGACGGCCGCCTGCAGCGCGCCGGCGCGCAGGGGCCGGTGCAGCAACGCGCCGAGCACGCCCAGTACCGCGGCGAACAACAGCGAGTGGCTGGCGCCGCGATGGCCGAAGGCGTCGGCGTAGGGGATGTGCAGGGCGAAGCCGAGCACGTCGGCGTCGGGCAGCATCGCCGCGACGATGCCGGCGCCGAGCAGGCGCGTGGAGATGCGCCCGCGATCGGCGGCGGCCCACAGCGCCAGCGGCACCGCGGCGTGGGTGAAGACGCTGGGCACCTCAGCAATCCTCGGCGCGGAAGGCGTCGCGCAGCCAGGTCAGCCGCGGCGGATCGCCCTCGGCCTCGACCACGTCGAAGCGGCACGGCCAGTTGGCGTACTGCGGATGCGCGGCCAGGAACAGCTGCGCCGCCAGCAGCAGGCGGCGGCGCTTGCGCAGATCGACCGAGGCCGCGCCACCGCCGAACGCGGTGCTGCGCCGGTAGCGCACTTCGACGAACACCAGGCTCTGCGCCTGCTGCATCACCAGGTCCAGCTCGCCGCCGCGGAAGGCGACGTTGGCGGCGATCAGGCGCAGGCCGGCGCGCTCCAGTTCGGCGCGCGCCGCCGCTTCCACCGCATTGCCGCGTCGGCGCCGCTCAGTTTCCATCGGGCAGCGGGGTCGGGCGCCCGCCGCTGAAGGTGGACCAGGCCGGGGTACGCACGATGTTGCCGAAGCCGTCCAGGTGCAGCACGCCGGTGGCGCCGCGCAGGCCGCTGTCATTGCCGGTCGCCAGCTTCTCCAGGTAGGCGGTGATCTGCCAGGCGTCGTAGCCGAACGCGAACAGGCGCCCGGCCGGGCCGCGTGCGGTCGGCAGCATGTCGGCGACGCTGGTCGCCGCCGGCAGGCCGCCGACGCCGCGCACGTTCCACAGCTCGCTCGGGTAGACGATGCCGTCCAGCACCAGGTCGTCCTCCGGCTTGCCGGTGCCCAGCACCAGCTGCGAGGTCGCCACCCGGGTCTTGCCGGCGAAACCGGCCAGCGCCAGTTGCGGCGCCAGCGCGCGGGCGGTATTGCCCTTCACCGCCAGCAGCACCGAGTCGGCGGCGGCGTTGCGCAGTTGCGCGCCAATGTCGCCCGGGGTGTCGGCCACGCTGACGCTGCCGGCGACCTTGCCGCCGCGCTCGCTGAAGCGGTCGCGGAACGCGGCCACCGCGCGGCGGCCGGTGTCGTCGTTGCTGCCGATCACCAGGGTGTTGTGGCGCTCGTGCGCCAGCAGGTACTCGGCGGCGGCGATGCCGTCGTCTTCCGGCGCCAGCGAGAAGCCGGCGCTGCCGCCCGGCGGGGCGTGGGTGCCGCGGTTCAGCGCCAGCACCGGCACCGGCAACGCGTCGCGCCCGAACAGGGCGGTGACCTCGTCGCGGCCGAGCGGGCCGACCACGAAATCGGCGCCGCCGTCGACCGCCTTCTGATAGGCGGCCAGCGCCCCGGCCGGGGTGCCGGTGGTGTCGATGAAGTCGATCGCAGGACGCCGCCGGGTCTCGCCGTAGTAGCCGGCAAGCAGGCCGTCGCGTACCGGCGCCGCAGCGGTGGCCAGGCTGCCGCTCAACGGCAGCAGCACCGCCAGCTTGGCCGGCGGGCGGTAGCCGTCGCGCTCGGCCGGCGGCCGCTTGCTGGTGTCGAAGCCCCACTGCTCGCCGCGGTCGAACGGACGCGGCAGCGCCAGGCCGCGGCTCAGCAGCGCGCGGCCGACGAAGTTGTACAGCGGATCGCCGGCCGGCAGCGCGGCGGCGCGCGCCTGCAGGGTGGCATCGTTGAGCGTGGCCAGCTGGCGCACGATGGCGCGCTGGTTGTCGCTGCGCGCCTGGCCGCTGAGGCCGTTGTCGGCGCGGGCGCGCTCGTCCAGCGCCGCGGTGGCGTCGCCGGTGCCTTCCAGCGCCTGTGCACGGGCCAGGTGCCAGCGCGCACGCAGGTTCTGCGGCACCGCCTGCGGATCGCTGCCCAGCGCCTGCAGCGCCTTGGCCGGCTGGCGGTCGGCCAGGGCCAGCTCGGCCTCGACCAGCGCCACCCGCACCTTGCTCAGTGGCGGCAACTGCCGTGGCTGCACCTGCGCCAGCAGGCTGCGCGCACGGGCGGTATCGCCGGCCTCGTACCAGGCGAAGGCGGCGTCGCCCAGCAACTGGTTGCGGGCGCTGCCGGTGGCGCCGGCGGCCTGCGCCTCGAGCTGCTGCGCCGCTTCCTTCGGCTTGCCCTGATCCAGCAGCGCCAGCGCGGCCGATTGGGCCGGCGAAGCGCTCGGCGTCACGCTGGTGGTGGCGCAGCCGGCGACGAGCAGCGCCAGCAGCGACAGGGCGGAAATCCTTGCGAATCGCTTGTTCATTTCTGGTCCATTCGGCTGGGCACGCCAGGCGCGCCGGGGAAAACCGCTACGATTCTACCCTTGACCATGGAAAGCCCGTAGATGAGCGCCCAGCCCGGAACCCTGCACGTCGTCGCCACGCCGATCGGCAACCTCGCCGACCTGACGCCGCGCGCCCAGGAGACGCTGCGCACGGTGGCGGCGATCTGCGCCGAGGACACCCGCCGCAGCGGCCAGCTGCTGGCTCACTTCGGCATCGAGCGGCCGCTGCTGGCGCTGCACGAACACAACGAGGATGCGTTGTCCCAGCGCATCGTCGCGCGCCTGCTGGAGGGCCAGTCGCTGGCCCTGGTCAGCGACGCCGGCACCCCGCTGGTCAGCGACCCCGGCTACCGCCTGGTGCGCGCGGCGCGCGCGGCCGGGGTGCGGGTCAGCCCGGTGCCCGGCGCCTGCGCGGCGATCGCCGCGCTCAGCGTGGCCGGCCTGCCCAGCGACCGCTTCGCCTTCGAGGGCTTCCTGCCGGCCAAGGCCTCGGCACGCCGCGAGCGCCTGGTCCGGTTGGCCAGCGAACCACGCACCCTGGTGTTCTACGAAGCCTCGCACCGCATCGCCGAGTCCCTGGCCGACTGCCGCGCCGCCTTCGGCGACGCCCGCCCGGCAGTGATGGCGCGCGAACTGACCAAGCTGTTCGAGACCGTGCTCGACGGCACCCTGGCCGACCTGCACGCCCGGGTCGAGGCCGACGACAACCAGCGCAAGGGCGAGTTCGTGCTGATGGTGCAGGGCGCCGGCGACGACGCCGACGCGCAACTGGCCGAAGGCCGCCGTGTCTACGCCAAGCTCAGCGAACACCTGCCGCCGTCCACCGCCGCCAAGCTGGCCGCCGAACTGACCGGTGCGTCGCGCAAGGCGCTTTACGGCGGTTGAGGGGGCGATAACGCCCTGCGGCAATGCGATCGCCGGCCAGTCGTCTTTGGCGACTGCGTTCTCAGGCGACTTTCGAATAATCAAACCCTGCCTGTTCGGCCTCCCATCCCAGCATCGCCAAGCCAATGCTCTTGGGGACGGGCTTTTCGCCGCTGCGGTAGTAGGCGAGCATGCGCCGGCTCAAGCCCAATGCTTCGGCGGCTGAATCCAACGTCATGTCGTGGCGATGCATCCAGGCGATGATCTGCTGGTGGGAATAGTCACCGGCTTGCTCGATCGCGAGTGCGCGCAGGTTGTCGCTGGCGAGCGCCAACTCGTCGTTGCCGTCGAAGATGACGCCGCGCTGCCATTCGTCGAGCGAGACCCTATGGAAAACGTGCGGCAGCCGTGCCTTTTTCAGGGAAGGATGCGAGGCCAAGACCTCGCTGAGGTCGACGGTGCAAGTGAAGCCGTCGGCAAAGGTCAGTGCAAGTTCGCGCGCCGCGACAGCCTTCACCTTGGTAATGACGAATTGAGGTTGGTTCATGGATTCAATTCCTGCCATCGGGCGATGAGGGTGGCTTTGTTCGCCGCGGCCCATTCAAGCGCGGCGCTCAATTCGCGTCGGCTCAGGCGGCCGGACAGAACTGCCAGGTGTCGATGACGATCAGCGCTTCCCGACCATCTCGGGTACGCACATGGAAGTGAGGCGGCAGATGGTCGGCCGCATACATCGTGACAACGCTGTTGGCGAAACGGACGATCGTCGGCATGTGCGGAACATAGTGCAATGATTGCACTTTCGCAAGAAGGATCCTGTTCGCAGCGGGTCAGAGGCCAGAAGGGGGGGGGCATCAACGCCTGGCGCTCCGCGCCCTCAGTGAAGGTTTGGAGTTTTCGGCGTTCTGAAAAAAGTGGCGGAGCCGGCCGATAAGCCGGGTTCTGTCGTGGACAGTCATTCTTCTAGGCGCACCGTCACCGGTACGCTCAAGCAACCTACCCGGACCCGACGCGGGCCGCGCCATGAGGTCCCTATTTGGTCTTGCTCCAGGTGGGGTTTGCCGTGCCGGTCCGTTACCGGACTCGCGGTGCGCTCTTACCGCACCATTTCACCCTTACCGGCCTGCTTGCGCAGACGTAGGCGGTATCTTTCTGTTGCACTAGTCCGTCGGCTCGCGCCGCCCAGGCGTTACCTGGCACCTTGCCCTATGGAGCCCGGACTTTCCTCGGCATCCCGCCGCACCGAAATGCGATTGGATGACGCGACTGTCTGGCCGGCTCCGCCGCGGGCATTGTCGCATGTTAAGACGGGACCCGGGATTCGGGATTTTCCGCGAGTGCAGGTTTCGATTGCACTGTGGGAGGGACTTCAGTCCCGACGGGCTCTACCGGTAAAGCCCGTCGGGACTGAAGTCCCTCCCACAAAAATCGCCGCTTTAGGTCGCTGACAGCGATTTCGCGCCTGACCCCATACTTCCCGAATCCAGGGTCACGAGTCCTGGTTCTCCAGCCGCGTCTCCCCCAGGATCACCCCGTCCGGGCCGAACCGGCGCTCATGGATCCAGCCGTGGCCGGCGGCGTCCACGGCGACGATGGTGCTGGCACGTGTGCCGTAGTCGTGGCCGCGGATGAAGGCCGGCGACAGCCGCCGTTCCAGGTCCGGGCCGACCCCGGTGTCGGGCAGGTCGGCCGGGTCGGCCAGGGTCTCGTCGGCCAGCGCCCGCCACAGCGGCGCCAGGTCGTCGTCGCCGGCGACGATCCAGGCGGTCACGGCCGCGCGCAGGCGCAGGGTCTTGGGCCAGGGCGCGTCCAGCGCGCCGTTGGACATGCCGTGCACGCCGGGCGCCAGGGCGCTGCGGCCGGGTGGGTGGTTGCCCACGTAGGTGGCGCCGGCGGCATCGGCCAGCAGCAGGTTGAATGGCGGATAGGTGTCGGCGCGCGCCGCCAGCGCGTCGGCGAAGGCCGCGGCCGGCTGTTCGCCGCTCAGGTAGTCGGCGATCAGGGCGCCGCGCGAGGCGCCGGACATCGACGCCAGCGGGTCGCGCACGTTGGTGACCACGGCGCAGCGGCCGGCGGCGTCCAGCCCCATCCAGGTGCCGCCGGAGCGCAGGTCGCGCCCGGCCAGCAGGCGCTGCGCCGGGGCTGGCCAGCGCTGCAGCGGCGCGGTCGGGCGGGCGTGGAATTCGTCGCGGTTGCCGACCAGCAGCAAGCGCCATCGCGGGTGCGCAGCGTGCGCGAGAACGACCAGACACATGCCCGCCAGTGTGCGCGCTTGCGCAACGCGGCGCGAGCCCGGGCGCCATGTCGACGGCCGGTGACGACCGCCTTAACGCCGCGTACACAGGCCTGAATTTCCGTTCAATCTCAAAATTTGAGACGAAACAGTAACTTGTGGATAAGCCTTGAACAAGTCTCTAAAGATCGTTGCAAACCATTGATCCCGCTAGCGATTTACCGCTCGCAAAGTTGTTGACAACCCGTTGCGCGCTGCTAAGGTGGGCACTTGAGGGGAAACCGGGTTTTTTGTGGTTTTTCGTGGTTCAATGACCGCCCAGGCGGATTCGGAAAGGTGCAGGCGTCGTGTTTCAGGGCGAGACCGCAATCACTGTGGACGACAAGGGGCGTATGGCGGTTCCCACCGCGTACCGCGACCTCGTCGCGCGCGTGAGCGGCAATCGGCTGGTGCTGACCTACAACCCGTTCGAGGCCGGCTGCCTGTGGCTGTATGCGGAGAAGGAGTGGGAGCGGGTCCGTGACGACGTCATGGCCAAGCCCAACACCCAGCGCGTGGTGCGGGTCCTGCAGCAGAAGCTGGTGGGTTCGTCGGCCGCGCTGGAGCTGGATGCCAACGCCCGCATCACCATTCCGCCGAGCCATCGCGCCGCGGTGGGCATTGAAAAGCGCGCCGTGCTGTTGGGCATGGGCGACAAGTTCGAACTGTGGAGCGAGCAGGCTCATCGCGCACTGATCCAGCAGACGTTGTCTGACGAGGATCTGGGCGATGGATTGCTCGATCTGAAGTTGTGAGTCGGGGTGTCCGGATGCGCGGACAGGCGCAGGCCGGTCACCTCCCGGTGTCGCAACCATCGGCGGCGCATGTGCCGGTGTTGTTCGCGCAGGTCCTGGACGGGCTGCAGGTGATCGAAAACGGAATCTATCTGGATGGCACGTTCGGGCGTGGCGGACACGCGCGCGGGGTGCTGCACAAACTCGGCCCAGGAGGCCGGCTGCTGGTGATGGACAAGGATCCCGAGGCGATCGCCGAAGCCGAACATGCGTTTGGCGGCGACGCGCGCGTGTCCATCTATCGCGGCAGCTTCGCCGAGCTGGGCCAGTGGGACGCTGCCGTTGCCCTGGACGGAGTGCTGTTCGACCTGGGCGTGTCCTCGCCGCAGCTGGACGTGGCCGAACGCGGCTTCTCCTTCGGCAAGGACGGTCCGCTGGACATGCGCATGGACCCGGACGCCGGCGAGAGCGCCGCGCAGTGGCTGGCGCGCGCCGACGAGCGCGAGATCGCCGACGTGCTGTGGACCTACGGCGAAGAGCGGCAGAGCCGGCGCATCGCCCGCGCCATCGTCGCCCGCCGCGAGAAGCAGCCGCTGACCCGCACCGCCGAGCTGGCCGAACTGATCGCCGGGGTGATGCCGCGCGGCGACAGCAAGACCCATCCGGCCACCCGCAGCTTCCAGGCGATCCGCATCCACATCAACCGCGAGCTGGCCGATCTGGAGACCGGCCTGGACGCGGCGCTGGCCCGGCTCAAGCCCGGCGGCCGCCTGGCGGTGATCAGCTTCCACTCGCTGGAAGACCGCATCGTCAAGCAGTTCATGCAGCGCCACGCCAAGGCCCCGCCGAGCAACCGCCGCCTGCCGGAGGCCACGACCTTCGTGCCGATCCTGCGCCTGCACGGCGGCGCGATCAAGGCCGACGCCGACGAACTGGCGGTGAACCCGCGCG
Organism: Xanthomonas sp. LMG 12460; assembly: GCF_009192895.1. Classification (NCBI taxonomy): domain Bacteria; kingdom Pseudomonadati; phylum Pseudomonadota; class Gammaproteobacteria; order Lysobacterales; family Lysobacteraceae; genus Xanthomonas; species Xanthomonas sp. LMG 12460. Next base: position 13,345 of record NZ_NKUH01000002.1, read on the forward strand.
CGCGCAGCGCGGTGTTGCGGGTAGCGGAGAAGCTGGGAGTGGGGAATCGGGAATCGGGAATCGGGAAAGGCGAAAGCAAGAGCGCGCTTCCCGGGACGGAAGGTTTCCGTGTGCGGTCGACCGGCTCTTCCCCATTCCCCATTCCCGTTTCCCCATTCCCGCCGGCGCATGGCGCGCTCCACAGGAGCGCCCCATGAGCCGGCTGCTGCTGCTCGTGCTGCTCGCCTGCACCATCGCTTCGGCGATCGGGGTGGTGTACATGCGCCATCGCCATCGCCAGTTGTTCGTGGAGCTGTCGCGGCTGGAGCACAACCGCGACGAGCTGAACATCGAGTTCGGCCGGCTGCAGCTGGAGCAGGCGACCTGGGCCGAGAGCAATCGCGTCGACCAGGTCGCGCGCGAGCGGCTGGGGATGAAGTTCCCCGAGACCGGCGACATCGTGGTGGTGCGTCCGTGAACAAGAGCGGCCGCAATCGCCCCCGCAGCAACTTCAACCTGCGCGGCCGCCTGGTGCTGGTCGGCGCGGCGCTGGGCCTGTGCTCGGTGACCCTGATCGGCCGCGCGGCCTACGTGCAGCTGATCAACAGCGATTTCTACCAGCGTCAGGGCGAGGCGCGCTACCTGCGCGAACTGCCGATCGCCACCTCGCGCGGCATGATCACCGACCGCAACGGCGAGCCGCTGGCGGTGTCCACGCCGGTGGAGTCGATCTGGGTCAATCCGCAGGAACTGCTGCGCAGCCCGGACCGCATCCCGCAGCTGGCGCAGGCGCTGGAACTGCCGGTCGACGAACTCACCGCCAAGCTCTCGCAGAAGGCGGACAAGGAGTTCATGTACCTCAAGCGCCGGATCAATCCGGACAAGGCGCATGCGGTGGTCGCGCTGGGCATCCCCGGCGTGTTCTCGCAGCGCGAGTTCCGCCGCTTCTACCCGCAGGGCGAAGCGATGGCGCACGTGCTGGGCTTCACCAACATCGACGACCGCGGCCAGGAAGGCCTGGAGCTGGCGTTCGATTCCTGGTTGCGCGGCAAGCCGGGCGCCAAGCGGGTGATCCGCGACCGCAAGGGCGCGATCGTCGAGAGCATCGACCTGGTCAAGCCGGCGCAGCCGGGCAAGGACCTGACCCTGAGCATCGACCGCCGCATCCAGTTCCTGGCCTACAAGGAACTGCGCAACGCGCTGGTCGAGAACAAGGCCGCCGGCGGCTCGATCGTGATCATGGACGTGGCCACCGGCGAGATCCTGGCCATGGTCAACCTGCCGACCTACAACCCCAATGCGGTCAACGGGGTCAACCCGGACGTGCGCCGCAACCGCGCGGTCACCGATCTGGTCGAGCCGGGCTCGACGATGAAGCCGCTGACCATCTCCACCGCGCTCAAGGCCGGGGTGGTGACCAAGGACACGCTGATCGACACCAACCCCGGCTACATGTCGGTGGGCCGTTTCACCATCAAGGACGTGCCGCGCAACAACGGCGTGCTGACCGTGACCGGGGTGATCACCCGCAGCTCCAACATCGGCGCGGCCAAGATCGCGGCCAAGCTGCCGGACCAGACCTTCTACGACCAGGTCCACAGCTACGGCTACGGCAGCTCCCCGCACAGCGGCTTCCCCGGCGAATCGGCCGGCGTGTTCCCGTCGCCGGCGCGCTGGAGCGGCTCGTCCAAGACCACCATGTCCTACGGCTACGGCCTGTCGGTGACGCCGCTGCAGATCGCCCGCGCCTACTGCGCGCTGGGCAACGGCGGGCGCCTGGTCACCCCGACCTTCGTCAAGGGCCAGCACGAGGACAGCAAGCAGGTGCTGGACCCGGCGATCTCCAAGGAAGTGGTGGCGATGATGGAGACCGTGGTCACCCAGGGCGGCGCCAAGGGCGCGGCGATCCTGGGCTACCACGTCGCCGGCAAGACCGGCACTGCGCGCAAGGCCGGCCCCGGCGGCTACGAGCGCGGCCACTACAACGCGCTGTTCGCGGGCCTGGTGCCGGCGAGCAACCCGCGCTTCGCCACGGTCATCGTCATCAACGACCCGCAGGGCGCCAAGTACTACGGCGGCCTGGTCTCGGCGCCGGTGTTCCACAACGTGATGGAAGGCGCGCTGCGGCTGATGGACGTGCCGCCGGACGACATCCAGTCGTGGCTGGCCGCGCAGGCCGCCGGCAAGAGCGGCCACGCGCCGCCGCCGGCGCCGGTGGAGCCGGATCCGGCGACCGTGCCCGACGCCGCCGCCGAGGTCGATGCCGCGCTGCCCAGCGCGCGTGCGGTGGCGCCGCCGGCGCCGGCCGCGTTGCCGGCGCCGCTGCAGGAGACCCGCCAGTGACCCGCGCCATGTCGCTGTCGCAACTGCTGCCGGGCGTGGCGCTGGCGCACGACGTGCAGGTGTCCGGGCTGGTCATGGACAGCCGCGCGGTGCGCCCGGGCGATGCCTTCGTGGCGATCGCCGGGTTCGGCGCGCATGGCCTGGGCTTCGTCGAGCAGGCGCGCGCCAACGGCGCGGTCGCGGTGCTGTACGACCCGCCGGCCCCGGCCGAACTGCCGGCGCCGGCCGACGCGATCGCGGTGCCGGGCCTGCGCGCGCGCATGGGCGCGATGGCCGACCAGTTCCACGGCCATCCGTCGCAGACCATGACCATGGTCGGGGTCACCGGCACCAACGGCAAGACCTCCACCGTGCAACTGCTGGCGCAGGCCTGGCACCTGCTGGGCACGCGCAGCGGCAGCATCGGCACGCTCGGCGCCGGCCTGTACGGGCAGGTGCAGCCGACCGGCTTCACCACGCCGCTGGTGCTGCCGCTGCACGCATTGCTGGCGCAGCTGCGCGACGCCGGCGCGCAGGCGGTGGCGATGGAAGTCAGCTCGCACGCGCTCGACCAGGGCCGCGTGGACGCGGTGCATTTCGACGTGGCGGTGTTCACCAATCTCACCCGCGACCATCTCGACTACCACGGCGACATGGCCAGTTACGGCGCCGCCAAGGCGCGGCTGTTCGCCACGCCGGGGCTGAAATCGGCGGTGGTCAACCTGGACGATGCGTTCGGCCGCGAACTGCTGGCCAAGCTGGATCCGGCGCTGCGCCGCATCGCGGTCAGCTCGCGCGGCCAGGATGGCGCGCAGGTGCGCGCCGAGGCGCTGCGCCTGGACGCGCGCGGCATCGGTTTCACCCTGGCGATCGGCGAGGAGCGGCATCCGCTGCAGTCGCCGTTGCTGGGCCGTTTCAACGTCGACAACCTGCTGGCCGTGGCCGGCGCGCTGCACGCGCTGGACGTGGCGCCGGTGCGCATCGCCGCCACCCTGGCGCAGCTGCAGCCGATCCGCGGGCGCATGAACCGGCTCGGCGGCGATGGTGCGCAGCCGCTGGTGGTGGTCGACTACGCGCATACGCCCGACGCGCTGGAACAGGCGCTGCAGAGCCTGCGCGCGCACGCACAGGGCCGCATCACCTGCGTGTTCGGCTGCGGCGGCGAGCGCGACACCGGCAAGCGCCCGCAGATGGCGGCGATCGCGCAGCGCCTGGCCGAGCGCGTGGTGGTCACCGACGACAACCCGCGTGGCGAGGACGGCGACCGCATCGTCGCCGACATCCTGGCCGGTTTCGACGGCATGCAGGCGGTGCAGGTGCAGCGCGACCGCGCGCAGGCGATCGCCATGGCGGTCGCCGACGCCGGCGCCGAGGACATCGTGCTGATCGCCGGCAAGGGCCACGAGCCGTACCAGGAGATCGCCGGCGTGCGCCATCCGTTCGACGACACCGAGGTCGCCGCGCAGGCCCTGCGCGCGCATGCGGCGGAGGCGGCCCGATGAAGCGCCTGCCGTTGTCGATGATCGCGCACTGGGCCGGCGCCGAGCTGCACGGCGACGACGTGGCGATCGATGCGATCAGTCACGACACCCGCAGCCTGGCCGCCGGCAGCCTGTACGTGGCGCTGCGCGGCGAGCGTTTCGATGGTCACGCCTTCGTCGCCGACGCCGCCACGCGCGGCGCCAGTGCGCTGCTGGTGGAGCGCGTGCAGCCGCAGATCGAACTGCCGCAGATCGTCGTCGCCGACACCGAACTGGCGCTGGCGCGGATCGCCGCCGGCATGCAGCGTGGCCGTGCCACCCGCGTAGCCGCGATCACCGGCAGCAATGGCAAGACCAGCGTCAAGGCGCTGCTGCTGGCGATCCTGCAGCATGCCTGTCGCATCGATGGCGGCAGCGTCTACGCCAATCCCGGCAACCGCAACAACGAGATCGGCCTGCCGCTGGCGGTGATCGAGGCGCCGGACGACGCCGACTACGCGATCTACGAGATGGGCGCCGGCAAGCCGGGCGACATCGCCTATCTCACCGACATCGCGCCGCCGCAGGTGTCGCTGGTCAACAACATCGCCGCTGCGCACCTGGAGCGCATGGGCAGCCTGCTCGGCGTGGCGCAGACCAAGGGCGCGATCTACACCGCGCTGCCGGCCGACGGCACCGCGGTGATCAATGCCGACGACGCCTTCGGCCTGTGGTTCGAGCAGCGCCTGGCGACCGGCGAGGCGCGGCCGCAGGTGCTGCGCTTCGGCCTGCAGCCGGGCGCCGAGGTCGGTGCCGCGCAGGTCCGCATGGCCGCCGACCGTACCCAGTTCGTGCTGACCACCCCGCGCGGCGACGTCGAGGCGACGCTGCCGTTGCCGGGCCGGCACAACCTGCAGAACGCCCTGGCCGCCGCCGCGCTGGCGCTGGCGCTGGGCGTGGCGCCGGCGCGTATCGCCGCCGGCCTGGCGCAGGTGCAGCCGGTGCCGGGCCGGCAGATCACCCACACGCTGCCCAACGGCGCGGTGCTGATCGACGACAGCTACAACGCCAACCCCGGTTCGCTGGCCGCGGCGATCGACGCGCTGGCCGCGGCCGGTGGCGAGCGCTGGCTGGTGCTGGGCGACATGCGCGAACTCGGCGCCGGCGCCGAGGCGCTGCACGCCAGCGGCGGGCGCCGCGCGCGCGATGCCGGGCTGACCCGGCTGTACGCGCTCGGCCCGCTCAGCGCCCACGCCGCGCAAGCGTTCGGCGAGAACGGCCGCGTCTTCGACAGCCATGCGGCGCTGGTCGAGGCGCTGCAGCGCGATCTGGCCGCGGTGGCCGGGAATCGGGAATCGGGAGCCGGGAATCGGCAAGAGCAGGATCAAGAGCAGGAAGTGAAGCAGATGCATGAGAACACCAGCGCGCCGTCCGTTGGCGCGCTCCCACGGGTCCCGGGTCCCGGGTCCCGGGTCCCGGCCACGCTCCTGATCAAGGGCTCGCGCGGCAGCGCCATGGACACCGTGGTGCGTGCGCTGCTGAACCAGGCACAGGAGGCGCCGCATGCTGCTTGAACTCGCCCGCTGGCTGCAGCAGCTCGAAAGCATGTTCGGGCTGTTCGGCTATCTGACCTTCCGCGGCATCCTCGCGGCGCTGACCTCGCTGTTCCTGTCGCTGTGGCTGGGCCCGGCAGTGATCCGCAAGCTGGCGCAGTTCAAGGGCGGCCAGCCGATCCGCCAGGACGGCCCGCAGACCCACTTCTCCAAGGCCGGCACTCCGACCATGGGCGGCTCGCTGATCCTGCTCACCGTGCTGCTGTCGGTGCTGCTGTGGGGCGACCTGCGCAACCGCTACGTGTGGTTGGTGCTGGCGGTGATGCTGGCGTTCGGCGTGATCGGCTGGTACGACGACTGGATCAAGATCGTGCGCCGCGACCCGAACGGGCTGAAGTCGCGCTGGAAGTACCTGCTGCAGTCGATCTTCGGCCTGGCCGCGGGCCTGTTCCTGTACTACACCGCCGACGTACCGGCGGCGATCACCTTCTACATCCCGATGTTCAAGTCGATCGCGCTGCCGCTGGCCGGGATCAGCTTCGTGGCCATCGCCTACTTCTGGATCGTCGGCTTCTCCAACGCGGTCAACCTGACCGACGGCCTGGACGGCCTGGCGATCATGCCGACGGTGCTGGTGGCCTGTGCGCTGGGCGTGTTCGCCTATGCCTCGGGCAACGCTGTGTTCTCGGCCTACCTGAAGATCCCGACCATTCCCGGCGCCGGCGAGCTGATCATCATCTGCGCGGCGATCGCCGGCGCGGGCCTGGGCTTCCTGTGGTTCAACACCTACCCGGCGATGGTGTTCATGGGCGACATCGGCGCGCTGGCGCTGGGCGCGGTGCTGGGCACCATCGCAGTGATCGTGCGCCAGGAGCTGGTGCTGGTGATCATGGGCGGCGTGTTCGTCATCGAGACCCTGTCGGTGATGATCCAGGTCGCCTCGTTCAAGCTCACCGGCAAGCGCGTGTTCCGCATGGCGCCGATCCACCACCACTTCGAGCTGAAGGGCTGGCCGGAGCCGCGGGTGATCGTGCGCTTCTGGATCATTTCGGTGGTGCTGGTGCTGGTCGGCCTGGCCACGTTGAAGGTGCGCTGATGAACGACCCCGCCCGCCAAGCGACCCGCCTGGAGGCCATCGGTGGCCGCTACGACCCGTGGCTGCTCGGCGCCGCGGTGGCGCTGGCGTCGCTGGGCGTGGTCATGGTCGGCTCCAGCTCGATCGAGCTGACCACCAGCCCGTTCTACTACCTGAGCCGTCACCTGCTGTTCCTGGCCGGCGGTGTCGGCCTGGCGATCTGGGCGATGCGCACCGAGCTGAAGAACATCGAGCAGTACAACCAGTTGCTGCTGCTGGCCTGCTTCGGCCTGCTGCTGGTGGTGTTCGTGCCCGGGCTGGGTAGCACCGTCAACGGCGCGCGGCGCTGGATCAACCTGGGCATCTCGCGTTTCCAGACCGTGGAAGCGGTGAAGGTGCTGTACATCGTGTGGCTGTCCAGCTACCTGGTGCGTTTCCGCGACGAGGTCAACGCGACCTGGCCGGCGATGCTCAAGCCGCTGGGCGTGGCGGTGGCATTGGTCGGCCTGCTGCTGCTGCAGCCGGACTTCGGTTCCTCCACGCTGCTGCTGGCGATCACCGCCGGCATGCTGGTGCTGGGCGGGGTGAATCTGCCGCGCATGTCGATGCCGATCGTGATCGGCCTGCCGGTGTTCGCCTTCATCGCGATCCTCGAGCCCTACCGCCTGCGCCGCATCACCTCGTTCCTGGATCCGTGGGCCGACCAGCTCGGCTCCGGCTATCAGCTGTCCAACGCGCTGATGGCGGTGGGCCGCGGCGAATTGTTCGGGGTCGGCCTGGGCGGCTCGGTGCAGAAGCTCAACTACCTGCCGGAAGCGCACACCGACTTCATCTTCTCGGTCATCGCCGAGGAACTGGGCTTCGTCGGCGTGTGCCTGATCATTTCCCTGTACGCGCTGCTGGTCGGCCGCGCGTTCTGGCTGGGCATGCGCTGCGTGGAGATGAAGCGCCACTTCTCCGGCTACATCGCCTTCGGCATCGGCCTGTGGATCAGCCTGCAGAGCTTCGTCTCGGTCGGCGTGAACCTGGGCATCCTGCCGACCAAGGGCCTGACCCTGCCGCTGATCTCCGCCGGTGGTTCCAGCGTGCTGATGACCTGCGTGGCGATGGGCCTGCTGCTGCGCGTGTCCTACGAACTCAACCGCGCCGAGCGCCAGGTGGCGCTGGTGCGCAGCGACGCGGCGATGCCGGTCAAGCAGACCGTGGACAACGCCGAGGACTTGCACGCCGCGCGCGAGGCCAGCGCCAGCGCGGTCGCCGCGGCGATCCAGGGCGGCACCCCGGGGCGCGGCACCAGCCGCATGCAGCCGCGCGTCGAACCCACCTTCGGGAGGCTCGGATGAGCGCGGTGCAGGGCGATCGTCCGGTGATGATCCTCGCCGGCGGCACCGGCGGGCACATCTTCCCCGCGCTGGCCGTGGCCAAGGTGCTGCGCGCGCGCGGCGTGCCGGTGGTGTGGCTGGGCGCGGCCGGGCGCATGGAAACGCGGCTGGTGCCGGAGCACGGCATCGAGCTGGACACGATCGAGATCGGCGGGCTGCGCGGCAAGGGCGCGCTGGCCCTGTTCGGCGCGCCGGTGCGGGTGATGCGCGCGGTGCGCGCCGCCGGCTTCGTGCTGCGCCGGCGTGCGCCGCGGGCGGTGATCAGCTTCGGCGGCTTCGCGGCCGGTCCCGGCGGCCTGGCCGCGCGCCTGCTCAAGCTGCCGCTGCTGGTGCACGAACAGAACCGCGCGCCGGGCCTGACCAACAAGGTGCTGGCGCGGGTCGCGCGGCGCGTGCTGACCGGCTTCCCCGGCAGCTTCGCCACGCGCGAGGAAGCGGTAGGCAACCCGGTGCGTGCCGAGATCGCCGCGCTGGCGCCGCCGGCGCAGCGCCTGGCTGCGCGCCACGGTGCGCCGCGGCTGCTGGTGCTGGGCGGCAGCCAGGGCGCGCGCGTACTCAACCAGGCGCTGCCGCAGGCGCTGGCCGCGCTCGGCGTGACCGTGGAAGTGCGCCACCAGTGCGGCGAAGCGCTGCGCGAGGAAGCCGCGCGCGCCTATGCCGATGCCGGCGTCGCCGCCAGCGTCGAAGCCTTCATCGGCGACATGGCCGCCGCCTACGCCTGGGCCGACCTGGTGGTGTGCCGCGCCGGCGCCTCGACCCTGGCCGAACTGTGCGCGGTCGGCATCGGCAGCGTGCTGGTGCCGTTCGCCGCCGCCGTCGACGACCACCAGACCCGCAACGCCGAATACCTGGTCGAACGCGGCGCCGCCGTGCTGCTGAAGCAGGACGACGCGCTCGCCGGTCACGTGCAGCGGGTGCTGCGCGACCTGCTGGCACAGCCGGCGCAGCGCCTGGCCATGGCCGAGGCCGCGCGCCAGCTGGCCAAGCCGGATGCGGCCGAGCGGATTGCGGACATCGTTTTGGAAGAAGCCGGGAATGGAGAACCGGGAATGGGGAATGGGTACAAGCACAATCAAGGGCAGAATCACGCAGTGACACACGCAGACACGAACACGCGACAGGCACGGATCGCTGCAGCCGCCGCGCTTCTTCCAATTCCCGATTCCCGTTTCCCCATTCCCGCCTCCGCAGGAGGCCAGCAATGATCCGCCGTCTCCACGACACCGGCGATCTGGTCCGCGCGTTCCCGCGCGTGCACTTCGTCGGCATCGGCGGCACCGGCATGAGCGGCATCGCCGAGGTCATGCTGACCCTGGGCTATGAGGTCTCCGGTTCGGACAACGCCGACAACGCGGCGACCCGGCGCCTGGTCAAGCTCGGTGCGCGGGTGATGCGCGGGCACTCGGCGGCCAATGTGCTCGGTACCGACTGCGTCGTGGTGTCCAGCGCGATCCGCGAAGACAACCCGGAACTGATGGAGGCGCGCAGCCAGCGCATTCCGATCATGCCGCGCGCGGCGATGCTCGCCGAGCTGATGCGCTTCCGCCGCGGCATCGCGGTGGCCGGCACCCACGGCAAGACCACCACCACCAGCCTGGCCGCGGCGGTGCTCAGCGAAGGCGGGCTGGACCCGACCTTCGTGATCGGCGGGCAACTGCTCGCCGCCGGCGCCAACGCCAAGCTCGGCGGCGGCCAGTGGCTGGTGGCCGAGGCCGACGAGAGCGACGGCAGCTTCCTGCGCCTGAACCCGCTGATCTCGGTCATCACCAACATCGATGCCGATCACCTGGAGAACTACGGCAACGACTTCGCCCGGGTCCAGGCCGCATTCGCCGAGTTCCTGCAGCGCCTGCCGTTCTACGGCCTGGCGGTGCTGTGCATCGACGATCCGGAAGTGGCCGCGCTGGCGGCGAAGACCCCGCGCCATGTGATGAGCTACGGCCTCAGCGAGAACGCCGACGTGCGCGCCGAGGACGTGGTGCAGGACGGCCCGCGCATGCGCTTCACCCTGCGCCTGCCCGAAGGCAGCAGCATCCCGGTGACCCTGGCGCTGCCGGGCCGCCACAACGTGCTCAACGCGCTGGCCGCCGCCGCCATCGGCTGGCAGCTGGGCGTGGCGCCGGAGGCGATCGCCAGCGCGCTGCAGAGCTTCGCCGGCATCGGCCGCCGCTTCAACGACCTGGGCGAAGTGACCACCGCCGGCGGCGCGCGCGTGCGCGTGGTCGACGACTACGGCCACCACCCGCGCGAGTTGGCCGCGGTGTTCGCCGCCGCCCGCGGCGGCTGGCCGGACAAGCGCCTGGTGGTCGCGTTCCAGCCGCATCGCTACAGCCGCACCCGCGACCAGTTCGACGCGTTCGCCGCGGTGCTGTCGGAAGTGGACGCGCTGGTGCTCAGCGAGGTCTACCCGGCCGGCGAAGCGCCGATCCCGGGCGCAGACGCGCGCTCGCTGGCGCGCGCGATCCGCGCGCGCGGCCGCAGCGAGCCGGTCGTGGTCGGCCAGGTCGGCGAACTCGACAGCGTGCTGCCGGACGTGCTGCAGGACGGCGACCTGCTGCTGATGATGGGCGCGGGCGACATCGGCTACGTCGCCCAGCACATCGCCCAGCACGGCTTCGCCGGCGGAGCCGACGCATGAGCGCGCAGACCCTGCCGCCGCCGCGCGTCACCGACCCGGCCGCGTTCGGCCGCGTCGCCGTGCTGCTCGGCGGCACGTCCAGCGAACGCGAGGTGTCGCTGAACTCCGGCGCCAACGTGCTCGAGGCGCTGCGCAGCCGCGGCGTCGACGCGCAGCCGGTGGACGGCATTCCCGCCTTGCTCGAGCGCATCCGCGCCGGCGAAGTCGACCGCGTGTTCAACATCCTGCACGGCGGCGACGGCGAGAACGGCGTGCTGCAGGGCCTGCTGCGTGCGTTGCAGGTGCCGTTCACCGGCCCCGACGTGCTCGGCAGCGCGCTGACCCTGGACAAGATCCGCACCAAGCAGGTGTGGATCGCCGCCGGCCTGCCGACCCCCGGCTTCGCCCGCATCGACGCCCAGGCCGACCTGGCCGCGGCCGCCGCCGCGCTGGGCTACCCGCTGTTCGTCAAGCCGGCCTGCGAAGGCTCCAGCGTCGGCGTGTTCCGCGTGCTGTCCGAGGCCGACCTGGCGCCGGTGCGCGCCTTCGCCGCCGACTACCGCGGCGAGCTGCTGATGGAGCAGATGGTGCAGGGCGAGGAATACACCGTCGGCATCCTCGGCGATATCGCGCTGCCGTCGATCCGCATCGTCCCCGCCGGCGACTGGTACGACTATCACGCCAAGTACATCGCCGAGGACACCCAGTACCTGTGTCCGGGCATGGAGAGCGAGGACGAGACCCAGATCCGCCAGCTCGCGCTGCAGGCCTTCGCTGCGGCCGGCTGCAGCGGCTGGGGCCGCGTGGACGTGATGCGCGACCGCGTGCGCGGCCTGCAGCTGATCGAGGTCAACACCGCCCCGGGCATGACCAGCCACTCGCTGGTGCCCAAGGCCGCGGCGCAGCTGGGCGTGGATTTCGCCGGCCTGTGCTGGCGCATCCTGGAGCAGACGCTGTGACGCTGGGAATCGGAAATCGGGAATCGGGAATGGGCAAGAGCGGTGCCGCGTGCGCGGCCGCTTGTGCCTTCCCCATTCCCCATTCCCGATTCCCCATTCCCGCGCACCCGAAGGTGCGCGCATGAACGCCTCCCTGCGCATCCTCGCCTGGTTGCTGGCGCTGGCCCTGGTCGCGCTGCCGATCGTGGCCGTGCTCAACGGCTGGGTCGGGGCCGAGCGCTGGCCGCTGAGCCGGTTGCAGGTGAGCGGCGATTTCAAGCGCGTGTCCGCCGAGCAGTTGCGCCAGGTGGTACTGCCTTATGCGCGCCGTGGCTTCTTCGCGGTGCGCCTGCAGGATGCGCAGGACGCGATCGAGCGCCTGCCGTGGGTGGAGAGTGCGCGCGTGCGCAAGCGCTGGCCGGACGTGCTGGAAGTGCGCGTCGTCGAACACCGCCCGTTCGCGCGCTGGGGTGCGGACCGCATGCTCTCCGAGCAGGGCCGCATCTTCGCCCTGCCCAACGAACTGCGCGACGTGGCCCTGCCGCACCTGGCCGGCCCCGACGCCAAGGCCGCCGACGTGGTCGCGCTGTACAACACCTCGCGCGCACTGTTCGCCCCGGTCGGCCTGCCGGTGCAGGGCGTGGCCCTGGACGCGCGCGGCAGCTGGTCGCTGGCGCTGGGCAACGGCGTGCAGGTGGTGGTCGGCCGCGACGACGCGCGCGCGCGCCTGGAGCGCTTCGCCCGCGTGCTGCCGCAATTGCTGCAGCCGGGCCAGCCGCCGCTGGCGCGCGCCGATCTTCGCTACACCAACGGATTCACCGTGGCATGGGTACCCGAGAACAAAGAGCCGAGTAAGGAGCCGGGCAAGGAGAAGAAGCCCGCGGCGCCGGCCCAGCCCGCGCGGCACGCGGCACTGGCCGACCCTCCATCCCATCGCGAGAGCCCGCTCTTCTCCCTTCCCCATTCCCGATTCTCTATTCCCGGCTCCAAGACATGAACCGCAAAGGCGACAAATCCCTCATCGTTGGACTGGACATCGGCACCTCCAAGGTCGTCGCGCTGGTCGGCGAATACTCGCCCGGCAACCCGATCGAGGTGATCGGCATCGGTTCGCACGAATCGCGCGGGCTCAAGCGCGGCGTGGTGGTGGACATCGAATCCACCGTGCAGTCGATCCAGCGCGCGATCGAGGAAGCCGAGCTGATGGCCGGTTGCGAGATCCGCTCGGTGTACGCGTCGATCTCCGGCAACCACGTGCAGTGCAAGAACTCGCCGGGCATCGTGCCGATCCGCGACGGCGAGGTGACCTGGAACGACCTGGACCGCGTGCTGGAAGCGGCCAAGGCGGTGGCGATCCCGGCCGACCAGCGCATCCTCCACGCGATCCCGCGCGAGTACGTGCTGGACGATTCGCAGGAAGGCATCCGCAACCCGGTCGGCATGACCGGCGTGCGCCTGGAGGTGCACGCGCACCTGGTGGTGTGCGCGCAGTCGGCCGCCGCCAACATCAGCAAGTGCGTGCAGCGCTGCGGCCTGCAGGTGGACGACCTGATCCTGTCCTCGCTGGCGTCCTCGGTGGCGGTGCTGACCGCCGACGAGCGCGAGCTGGGCGTGGTGCTGGTGGACATGGGCGCCGGCACCACCGATCTGGCGGTGTTCGTGCAGGGCGCGATCTGCCACACCGCCTCGCTGCCGATCGCCGGCGACCACGTCACCAACGACATCGCGCACATGCTGCGCACGCCGACCCCGGAAGCCGAGCAGATCAAGGTGCGCTACGCCTGCGCGCTGGCGCAGTTGGCCACCGCGGAAGAAAGCATCCAGGTGCCCAGCGTCGGCGACCGCCCGCCGCGGCGCATGCCGCGCCATTCGCTGGCGCAGGCGGTGCAGGGCCGCTACGAGGAAATCTTCGAGATGGTGCAGGCGGAACTGCGCCGCTCCGGCTTCGAGGAACTGGTGCGCGCCGGCATGGTGCTGACCGGCGGCGCCTCGAAGATGGAAGGCGTGGTCGAACTGGCCGAGGAAATGGTGCAGATGCCGGTGCGCGTGGGCATTCCCCAGCACGTCACCGGCCTGGGCGAAGTCGTCGGCAACCCGGTCCACGCCACCGGCGTGGGCCTGCTGCTGATGGGCAGCCAGATCGAACACCCGCGCCGCCCGTCGCTGCCGACCGGCCGCGCCGGCAGCTTGTTCAAGAAATTGAAGAACTGGTATCGCGGCGAGTTTTGAGGGCCGGGAAGGGTGAATCGGGAATTGGGAATGGGTAAGAGCAAAGGCAAAGGCAAAGGCAAAGGCAGTGCTGCGGTGAGATCGGTGGAGAGCGGTGAGAGAAGGTAGATAGGCGTGGTTTTTTTGCAATTCCGCTGAGGAAAAGGTCCCGGGCTGGAGACGCGCTGTTGCGATTCCCCACTCCCGATTCCCCATTCCCAGCTTCCAAACAACAACACTCGCCGAAATGCGGGTGTCGGGACAGCGAACGGAGCGATCCGATTCCCCATTCCCGATTCCCCATTCACGGCTCAAAGAGGAAACGGACATGGCGCATTTCGAACTGATTGAAAAGATGGCACCCAATGCAGTGATCAAGGTGGTCGGCGTGGGCGGCGGCGGCGGCAACGCGGTCGCGCACATGGTCAGCAGCAGCGTGGACGGCGTGGAGTTCATCACCGCCAACACCGACTCGCAGGCGATCAAGAACTGCGGCGCCAAGCTGCAGCTGCAGCTCGGCACCAACGTCACCAAGGGCCTGGGCGCGGGCGCGAATCCGGAAGTCGGCCGCCAGGCCGCGCTGGAAGACCGCGAGCGCATCATGGACGCGCTGCAGGGCGCGGACATGGTGTTCATCACCGCCGGCATGGGCGGCGGCACCGGCACCGGCGCCGCGCCGGTGGTGGCGCAACTGGCCAAGGAAATGGGCATCCTGACCGTGGCCGTGGTCACCAAGCCGTTCCCGTTCGAGGGCCGCCGCCGCATGCAGGTGGCGCTGAAGGGCATCGAGGAACTGAGCCAGCACTGCGACTCGCTGATCACCATTCCGAATGAAAAACTGATCACCGTGCTCGGCCGCAACGCCACCATGATTCAGGCGTTCCGCGCCGCCAACGACGTGCTGCAGGGCGCGGTGCAGGGCATCGCCGACCTGATCGTGCGTCCGGGCCTGATCAACGTCGACTTCGCCGACGTGCGCACCGTGATGTCGGAAATGGGCCTGGCGATGATGGGCACCGGCTCGGCCCGCGGCGACGACCGCGCGCAGGCCGCCGCCGAGGCGGCGATCCAGAACCCGCTGCTGGACGACGTCAACCTGGCCGGCGCCAACGGCATCCTGGTCAACATCACCGCCGGCCCGGACTTCACCATGGCCGAGTTCGACGAGATCGGCCGCACCATCGAAGGCTTCTCCTCCGAGGACGCCACCGTGGTGGTCGGCACCGTGTTGGATCCGGACATGCAGGACGAAGTGCGCGTGACCGTGGTCGCCACCGGCCTGAACCGCGCGGTGTCGCGCCAGTCGCAGCGTCCGGAGCAGCGTGCGCCGATCAAGCTGGTGCGCAACGCCACCACCGGCCAGCCGGAGTTCGGCGACTTCGAGCACGGCGGCGACGCCGTGTCCAAGGCGGTCGGCGGTGCGATGGGCCTGGGCCTGCGTCGTCCGAGCGGCGAGTCGATGAGCACCGCGGCGTCCGCCCCGGCGCCGGCTGCGGCCGACCTGCCGAGCGACTACCTGGACATCCCGGCGTTCCTGCGCCGTCAGGCCGACTGAGGTCTGCATCATCGGCCGGCGTTCGCGCCGGCCCGCAACACCGCCGTCCAGGAGCGCCTCCCTGGCCGGCGCGCCGTGTCCCTTGCTGCCGGGTCCCCGCGACCCGGCAGGTTTTTGCGACCGCGACGCCGGCACGGGCCAGCGTTGCACCGATGGGATGCTGTGACCGCTTTGTTAAAATTTAGCTAAACGCGTGATATTCTCGTTGTCTGTTCAGTTCCCGTGCGAACAGACGTTCCCAGACTGTCTGCCATGACCCAGCAACGCACCCTCAAGAACACGATCCGCGCCACCGGCGTGGGCCTGCACAGCGGCGACAAGGTCTACATGACCCTGCGCCCCGCACCGGCCGACCACGGCATCGTGTTCCGACGCGTGGACCTGGATCCGGCGGTGGACGTGCCTGCCGATGCCGAGCTGGTCACCGAGACCACGCTGTGCACCGGCCTGAGCCGCGGCCAGGCCAAGATCCAGACGGTGGAGCACCTGATGTCGGCGATGGCCGGCCTCGGCGTGGACAACGCCATCGTCGAACTGTCCTCGGCCGAACTGCCGATCATGGACGGCTCGGCCGGTCCGTTCGTGTTCCTGCTGCAGTCGGCGGGCATCGTCGAGCAGGACAAGGCCAAGCGCTTCATCCGCATCAAGCGCGAAGTGGAAGTGCGCGACGGCGACAAGATCGCCCGTTTCGTGCCCTACGACGGCGGCTACAAGCTCGGCTTCACCATCCAGTTCGACCACCCGATGATCCCGGCCAAGCAGTCGCGCCAGGAGATCGAGTTCTCGACGATGGCCTACATCAAGGAAATCTCCCGCGCGCGCACCTTCGGCTTCATGCGCGACCTGGAGTACATGCGCGAGCGCAACCTCGGCCTCGGCGGTTCGATGGACAACGCCATCGTGCTCGACGAGTTCCGCGTGCTCAACGACGACGGCCTGCGCTACGCCGACGAGTTCGTGCGCCACAAGATCCTCGATGCGATCGGCGATCTGTACCTCGCCGGCGGTGCCATCCTCGGTGCGTACGAGGGCTACAAGTCCGGTCACGCACTGAACAACAAGCTGGTCCGCGCCTTGCTCGCCGAACAGGCGGCGTGGGAGTGGGTCAGCTTCGAATCCGCCGCGCAGCAGGCGCCGGTGGCTTACGGGGCGGCGGCTTACGCCTGAACCGTTCAACCCGGTGACGGCCGGGTGGGTATCACGGAATCGGCAATCGGCCGTTCCTTCTTCTCCCCTTAACGCCGATTTAACGAATCGGTAACGACCTCGCGCCCGACGCCCGCTAGGATGCGTCGGTCGCGGCGTGCGTGTCTACGTACGTCGACGGCCACGGTCGGAGCCCGTGGTCGCATCGGGCGTCGCGGAGACGACGTCCTGCAGGGAAGCCAGGGCCTCGCGCAACCCCTTGTGCGTGGCCGCAGAAACCGGAGCCGGCGTGCTTCTTGCCTGCTGCATTGGGGAATGCGCGGGCGCAGTCGCAGTCTTGACGGTCACTTTGGTGGCTTTCAGCCCGAGGGAACGGGCCGCAGCAAGGATGTCGGCCTCGGCCAGCCTGACCCGGGCGTGCCAGACCGGAGACTCAACGAGAAAAACGAGCTGTTCGCCGTTCACATTGGCCAACCGGCAACGGGGCGCCAGGTTCGGCGGCAAATGGGGGCGTAACTGCCGGTCCAGCGCGTCGAGCCACAGGGCGCGGCGCAACGGGTCGCCCGCCTTGTCCGCCAGTGCGGCGTCCAGCGCCGGCTGCGGCGTGGCGGTATGGCCTTCGCCGGACTTTCGCTTAGACATGAAAACTCATATGACGTTCAAGAAGATCGTAATCCGTTCCAGTGAAAAGGGGGGCAAGACGTTGCCGTGGCGATTGCGCGAATTCGCCGATCGTCGCCCCCTCGCCGCGCTCGGTGCGGTGCTCGGCCTCGGCATGGTACTCGGCATCGGCGTCAGCGCCGCAGCCGGATGGGGTGGTTCGGCGCAGATGCGCGCCAAGCTCGAGCGGCAGGACCAGGAACTGGCGCAGGTGCGCCGCGACGCGCAGACCCAGGTCAACGCCCTGGCGGCGCGGCTGGGCGAACTGCAGGCGCAGGCGACCCGGCTCAACGCGCTCGGCGATCGCCTGACCCGCATGGGCAAGCTGCAGGACGGCGAGTTCGATTTCGACCAGCCGGTCGGCGTCGGTGGCGGCGACGACGAACCCAGCCACGACATGCCCGCGCAGCAGCTCGGCAAGGAACTGGACGGGCTGCAGCAGCAGTTCGCCACCTCCGGCCAGCAGCTGTCGGTGCTCGAATCGCTGCTGTTCGACCACCAACTGGACCAGAACGCGGTGCCTTCGCGGATGCCGATCCGCAACAGCTACATCACCTCGGCCTTCGGCGGCCGCGCCGATCCGTTCGGCCGCGGCACCGGCAACCACAAGGGCATCGACTTCCACGCCAACGTCGGCGACCCGGTGCTGGCGGTGGCCGACGGCGTGGTCAGCTACTCTGGCGTGCGCGGCGGCTACGGCAACGTGGTCGAGGTCGACCACGGCAACGGCTATGTCACCCGCTACGCGCACAATTCGCGGCTGTCGGTGAAGGTCGGCGACCTGGTGCGGGTCGGCCAGGAAGTGGCCAAGGCCGGCTCCACCGGCCGTTCCACCGGTGCCCACGTGCATTTCGAGGTCTGGAAGGACGGGGTGGTGGTGAACCCGGCCAAGTTCCTCGGCGATGGCGCCATTCCGGTGGGCCGCCGCGGCCGTGGCTGAGCCGCGCGGGGGCTGGCGTGCCGGCGCTTGAATCGCCGGGCGCCGCCCCAAGCTACAATGTGCTTTGCCATCGACAGGGCGCCTCGCGCCCTGTTTCGTTTGCGGCCCGTCGATTCCCTGGGGATCGGGCCGTCGAGGCGTTCCTTTCCAACCGGTTCCTTCAATGATCAACAGTCTGCTTACTCGCGTTTTCGGTAGCCGCAACGAGCGCCAACTGCGCCAGCTCCACCGTATCGTCGCCAAGATCAATGCGCTGGAGCCGGAGATGGAGCAGCTCTCCGACGAGCAGCTGCAGGCCAAGACCCCGGAACTGCGTGGGCGCATCGCCGGCGGCGAGACCCTGGACAAGGTGCTGCCGGAAGCGTTCGCGGTGTGCCGCGAGGCCAGCCGACGCGTGCTGGGCATGCGCCACTACGACGTGCAGTTGATCGGCGGCATGGTCCTGCACCTGGGCAAGATCGCGGAAATGCGCACCGGCGAGGGCAAGACCCTGGTCGCGACGCTGCCGGTGTACCTCAACGCGCTGGAGGACAAGGGCGTGCACGTGGTCACCGTCAACGACTACCTGGCGCGCCGCGACGCCGCGCAGATGGGCAAGCTGTACAACTGGCTGGGCCTGAGCGTGGGCGTGGTGTACCCGGGCATGCCGCACAGCGACAAGCACGCCGCCTACGCCGCCGACATCACCTACGGCACCAACAACGAATTCGGCTTCGACTACCTGCGCGACAACATGGCGCTGTCCAAGGCCGACCGCTTCCAGCGCGGCCTCAACTACGCCATCGTCGACGAGGTCGACTCGATCCTGATCGACGAAGCGCGCACCCCGCTGATCATCTCCGGTCCGGCCGACGAGTCGCCGGAGCTGTACATCCGCGTCAACCGCATCGTGCCGCAGCTGGTCAAGCAGGAGTCGGAAGAGGGCGAGGGCGACTTCTGGGTCGACGAGAAGGGCAAGCAGGTGCACCTGTCCGAAGCGGGCATGGAGCACGCCGAAGAACTGCTGCGCGCCGCCGGCATCCTCACCGACGAGGAAGACCGCCTGTACGGCGCGCAGAACCTGAGCGTGGTCCACCACCTCAATGCGGCGCTGCGTGCGCACGCGATCTACCAGCGCGACGTCGACTACATCGTGCGCGACGGCGAGGTGGTGATCGTCGACGAGTTCACCGGGCGCACCCTGCCGGGCCGCCGTTGGTCCGACGGCCTGCACCAGGCGGTGGAAGCGAAGGAAGGCGTGCCGGTGCAGCGCGAGAACCAGACGCTGGCCAGCATCACCTTCCAGAACCTGTTCCGCATGTACAAGAAGCTGTCCGGCATGACCGGTACGGCCGATACCGAAGCCTACGAGTTCCAGAGCATCTACGGCCTGGAAGTGGTGGTGATCCCGACCAACCGCCCGACCATCCGCAAGGACTGGCCGGACCAGGTGTTCCTCAACCGCCAGGGCAAGTTCAACGCGGTGCTGGCCGATATCGAGGACTGCGCCAAGCGCGGCCAGCCGGTGCTGGTCGGTACCACCTCGATCGAGACCTCGGAGATGCTGTCCGAGCACCTTCGCAAGGCCGGCGTGAAGCACGAAGTGCTCAACGCCAAGCAGCACGAGCGCGAAGCGCAGATCGTCGCCAACGCCGGCCAGCCGGGCGCGGTGACCATCGCCACCAACATGGCCGGCCGCGGTACCGACATCGTGCTCGGCGGCTCGCTGGAAGCCGAACTGCACGCGCTGGGCGAGGAGCTTGACGACGCGACGCGCGCGCGCCTGAAGGCGGCCTGGCAGGAGCGCCACGACGCG
Organism: Xanthomonas sp. LMG 12460; assembly: GCF_009192895.1. Taxonomy (NCBI): domain Bacteria; kingdom Pseudomonadati; phylum Pseudomonadota; class Gammaproteobacteria; order Lysobacterales; family Lysobacteraceae; genus Xanthomonas; species Xanthomonas sp. LMG 12460. The sequence continues at coordinate 32,975 of NZ_NKUH01000002.1, forward strand.
GTCAAGGCCGCCGGCGGCCTGCACATCATCGGCACCGAGCGCCACGAGTCGCGGCGTATCGACAACCAGCTGCGCGGCCGTTCCGGCCGCCAGGGCGACCCGGGTTCCTCGCGGTTCTACCTGTCGCTGGAAGACAACCTGATGCGCATCTTCGCCTCCGACTGGGTGCAGAAGGCGATGCGCATGATGGGCATGAAGGAAGACGACGTCATCGAGGACAAGCTGGTCAGCCGGCAGATCGAGAAGGCGCAGCGCAAGGTCGAGGCGCACAACTTCGACATCCGCAAGAACCTGCTCGACTTCGACGACGTCAACAACGACCAGCGCAAGGTGATCTACGCCCAGCGCGACGAACTGCTGGACGCCGAGTCGGTCAAGGAGAACGTCGACGGCATCCGCGACGACGTGATCTACGACATCGTCTCGCGCTTCGTGCCGCCGAACTCGGTGGACGACCAGTGGGACCTGCCGGGCCTGGAAGCCACGCTGGCCAGCGAACTCGGCCTGTCGCTGTCGATCACCGACCTGGTCAAGCGCCACGAGGAACTGGACGCGGACGGTATCGTCGAGAAGGTGCGCGAGGAAGTGGACCGCCATTTCCGCGAGAAGGAATCGGCGATCGGCGGCGAGACCATGCGCGCGCTGGAGAAGCACGTGATGCTCACCGTGCTCGACCAGAGCTGGAAGGAGCATCTGGCGCGCATGGACTACCTGCGCCAGGGCATCCACCTGCGCGGCTACGCGCAGAAGCAGCCCAAGCAGGAATACAAGAAGGAAGCCTTCGAGCTGTTCTCGGAGATGCTGGAGCACGCCAAGCGCGAAGTGGTGACCCTGCTGGCGCGGGTGCGCATCCGCAGCGAGGAGGAAGTGGCCGCGCTCGAAGCGCAGGAGCGTCAGCAGGTGGAGGCGCAGTTGCGCCAGGCCCAGTTCCAGCACCAGGACGCCGGCGGTTACGGCGCCGACGAGGAAGCCGAGCAGGTGCAGCGCGGCGAGGCGGGTGCGCCGACCGTGGCGCAGGTGACCCGCGAAGCGCCGAAGGTCGGCCGCAACGATCCATGCCCCTGCGGCAGCGGCAAGAAGTACAAGCACTGCCACGGCCAACTGAGCTGAGCCTGACGTTGCGCGGAGCGCTGCGCAATCGCGCGGCGGCTCCGCATTCGGCGTCGCACGCTGTGGGTGCCGGGGCGCCAGCCATGACACCCCCACGCCGGCTCGTGCACTCCCTTCGGCGAAGGAGTGAGCGACGGATGCAGGTGTCGGATCGATCACACGTTTGCGAATAGCCCCGCCTTGCGCGGGGCATTCTGTTTTTGGGAAGGGCTTGGAGCGATGCGCTTGCCGACGTGGCGTACCGTGCGTGCGGCGCGTAGGCTGGCCGATGTCGCCATTGCCTCTGTAGGCCTGCCGTGGAGCCTTCGCCCAGTCTGGAACTGAAGGTCTTCGTGCCGGCGCAGGATCTCGCGCTGTCGGCGCGGTTCTATGCCGACGTAGGCTTCGCGCCCGAGCCGCTCGGCGACGGCCTGATCTGCTTCCGCCATGGCGACCGTTGCGCGTTCCTGCTGCAGGATTTCTACCACGCGGGCCTGGCGCACAACCTCGTGCTGCATCTGTGGGTGGAGGACGCCGATGTCTGGTGGCGGCGGCTGCATGCAGCCGACCTGGCGGGCCGTTACGGCGCGCGCCTGGGCGAGCCCGGGGACCGTCCCTGGGGCATGCGCGACTTCACCCTGCACGACCCCGGTGGCGTGCTGTGGCGGATCGGCCACAGCCTGGGCGCCTGAGCGGGCGGCGGTGGTGGAAGTGCGGCAATCACCGCCACGCGCGCCGGGCAGCGTTGCAGGCGGACCAGCGCCCACTCACGGCCATTTCCGATGACGCTCTGGCGTTGGTGCGGTAGCGCCTGCCATCAGTGGCGCGCCGCCCAAAAGGCCATCGCCTGGGACTGCCTGGCTGCGTGGGCGTCGCTGCCCTCCACAGCCGATCGGCGCCAATGTGACCCTGGTTGATTGCGCTGGCGCTGCCGGAAACGGCAAGCTTGCGCCATGTCCGAACCGCTCAGATCCATTCATGTCGTCGCCGGCGTCATCACCGATGCGCGCGGCCGTATCCTGCTGACCCGCCGTACCGAGGGGCGCGACCTGGCCGGCCTGTGGGAATTCCCCGGCGGCAAGCGCGAGCCCGGCGAGACCTCGGAGCAGGCGCTGGTGCGCGAACTGCAGGAGGAACTGGGCATCGAGGCGGTGGTCGGCGACTGGTTGATGGAAGTGCCGCAGCGCTACCCGGACAAGCGCCTGCGCCTGGAAGTGCGCCAGGTCTCGGCCTGGAAGGGCACGCCGCGCGGCCGCGAGGGCCAGGCGCTGACCTGGGTGAGTGCCGACAAGCTGGGCCGCTATGCGATGCCCCCGGCCGACCAGCCGGTGGTGGCGATGCTGCGCCAGCCCGCCTGCTATCTGGTGACGCCGGAGCCGGCTGAGCCGGGTCCCTGGTTGGCGGCGCTGGAGCGCGCGCTGGACGCCGGCGTGCGCCGCGTGCAGTTACGTGCGCGCAGCCTGCCGGCCGAGCAGTGGGCGCCGCTGGCGCGGACCGCGGCGACGCTGTGCGCGACGCGTGGCGCGCAGGTGCTGCTCAACCGCGACGTGGCGCTGGCACAGGAACTGGGTGTCGGCGTGCACCTGGGCGCGGAGCAGTTGCCGCAGTGGCAGGCGCGCCCGTTGCCGGCCGGGCAGGCCGTGGCGGCGTCCTGTCATACCGTTGAAGAATTGCAGGCGGCGCAGCGCATCGGCTGCGATTTCGCGGTGGTCGGGCCGCTGGCCCCCACCGCCAGCCACCCAGGCGCCGCGCCGCTGGGCTGGGAGGCGTTCGAGCGCCTGCGCGAGCAGGTCGCCCTGCCGATCTATCCGATCGGCGGCCTGGCATCGACGCAAGTCGCCGAGGCGCGCCGCCATGGCGGCCAGGGCATCGCCGCGATCCGCGGGCTGTGGCCGCTGGCGGCCGATGTGGCGTGAGCGCGACGATTCCGTAGGGACCAACTATCGTGCGGCCGCGACGCGCGACGTGACGTGGTTTCCGATGGCGCAATGCGTCGGGACTGAAGTCCCTCCCACAGTGTCCGACGAGGCTGGCGCCGCTCCTGGGCGGGGGGAGCCGCGTACGGGGGAACCGCTGTTGCGGTTCCAGAATCCCCAATTCCCAATCCCGGCTCCACCGCGTCGCTGCTGAAGCCGCTCCTGCGCGAGAGTAGGGTGGTGCGTACGGGATGCCGCTGTTGCGATTCCCCAATCCCCAATCCCCAATCCCCAATCCCGGCTCCTCAGAAACTGATCCAGAAGCAGTCGTACTGCCGGCGCAGGTCCAGCACGGTGGAGGCGGGGGTGATGCTGCCGGCGAGGGTCTGCTGCAGGCGCAGGCCGGTCGGATGCGGGCGCGATGGTGCCTCGCCACCGTCGGCATCCCCCGCGGCCGACGTGGCCGTTGTCGCGGACGCGGCTGTCGACGACGTGCCGGCTGCGGGAGCGGTCGTCCCGCCGGTGTCCGGCAACACCGGCACGATCGCCACCAGGGGGCGGCGCACGATCGCCTCCAGACGGTCGAAGATGCGTTGCGCGCCGTCGTCGGAGACGCCGTTCCACCAGTACAGTGCCGATAGCCGGTTGACGTCGCGGGTCTCGACCGCGGTGCGGATCTGCTGCGCCAACACGCTGAGCCGGCGCACGCACTGCGGCGGCGCCAGGCCGCGAGCGGCGCTGCCGACATTGCCGGGCGCCGCCGGTGGCGGCAGGCGATCGATCGCGCCGACGTCCTCGCAGCGCCGATCGCTGAACACGGTGGTGCCGTCGGGCCCGGTGCAACGGTTCACCCGTTGCGCGGTGGCGGGCGTGGCGAGGCCCCACAGGCACAAGAGCAGCAGCATCGGCGGGAGCAGGCGCATCGCCGCAGGGTAGCCGCAGCCGGCGTGACCGCGGAGCGAATGCCTTACGAGCGGGGATTGGGGATTCGGGATTGGGGATTCGCCAAAGCGAGGCTTCGCGCTGCTGTTGCCATTCCCGAATCCCGAATCCCGAATCCCGAGCGACAGCGGCCGCGACACTCAGCCGGCGGCGACGTCGCCGCGCAGACGTGCCAGGACGTTGGTGGTGGGCTTGGCCAGGTTGAGCGTATAGAAATGCAGCCCGGGCGCGCCGCCGTCGACCAGGCGTTGGCACAAGGTGGCGACCACGTCGGCGCCGAACTCGCGGATGGCCTCGGCATCGTCGCCGTAGGCCTGCATGCGCTTGCCGATCCAGCGCGGGATTTCCGCGCCGCACTGCTCGGAGAAACGCCGCAGCTGGCTGAAGTTGGAGATCGGCATGATGCCGGGCACGATCGGGATCTGCACGCCGAGCTTGCGCACAGCGTCGACGAAGTGGAAGTAGGCGTCGGCGTTGTAGAAGTACTGGGTGATGGCGGCATCGGCGCCGGCATCGACCTTGGCCTTGAAGTGGCGCAGGTCGCTGAGCGCGTCGTGGGCCTGCGGATGCGTCTCCGGATACGCGCCCACTTCCAGATGGAAGGCGTCGCCGTGCTCGGCGCGGATGAAGGCGATCAGGTCGGCGGCATAGCGCAGGTCGCCCGGGTGGCCCATGCCCGACGGCAGGTCGCCACGCAGCGCGACCAGGCGGCGGCAGCCGATGGCGCGGTACAGCTTGAGCAACTCGCGGATCTCCTCGCGGCTGCCGCCCACGCAGGACAGATGCGGCGCGGCCTCGAAACGGTGGTGTTGCTTGAGGTGGCGCACGGTCTCGGAGGTGTAGCTCAGGGTTGAGCCGCCGGCGCCGAAGGTGCAGGAGACGTACTCCGGGGCGTAGGCCTTGAGCCGCGCGGCGGTGCGGTCGAGCTGCGCGCGCTGTTCGTCGGTCTTGGGCGGATAGAACTCGAAGCTGATGGCGGTCATGGGCGCAACGCAGCGGGCGGTGTGGCGAGTATATCTCTTCATCCGGATGGATGTGCAAGAGGTCGCGGCCGCGCGATCGCCGCGTCGCCCGGGGGCGGCGACGCGCTCCCCGCGCGGCGCGCCGGTGGGCGCGCCGCGTCCGCTCTCAGGCTCAGCGCTTCCACATCCGCGCCTGCCGCGGCGGCAGGCTGAAGGTGTAGCTGCCGCTGGAAATACGCACCACGCTGCCGGAACCCAGCGCATCGGTGTAGTCGACGTTCCAACGCAATACGCTGCCGTTCATCGGTACCGCGGCGGTGACGGTATTGCCGCACTTGTTGATGCCGACGATGCCCAGGTCGCCGCGGCGGAACAGCAGGTAGCAGGCGCCGTGCGCCAGCACCTGCATGTCGCGGCCCTGCGCGGCGTTGTGGAAGCCGACCATGCGCTTGAGGTCGTCGCGCTGGTAGGCGTTGATCCAGCGGTTGTCGCCGCTCTCGTTGTTGTCCGAGTACACCATCGGCACGCCTCCGTCGCGGCCGAGCAGGTAGGCGTAAGCCAGGGTCTCGTCGACCGGGTCCATGATCGCGTAGCGGAAGCCGGCGTTGTTGGGGATGTCGTGGGTGATGGCGAAAGTCACCGCGCGCGCACCGGGCAGCGCCTGGCCGTAGGCGCCCGGATCCACCAGCAGGTCCATGCTGCCGCCGTAGGCGAAGGCGTTGCGCACCGAGTTGAACAGCGGGAAGTCGTAGGCCGCGTGCGGGGTGGCCTGCAGGTACGGTGCCAGGAACTGGTCGTAGTCGGAGTTGCCGCTGCCGCCACCGGTGATCACCTCGCCGAACACCAGCACGCCGGAGCGGACCTGCGCATCGAGCACCTTGTTCAAATGGTCGAAGGTCATGTGCTTGGCCGCATCGATGCGGAAACCGGTGACGCCCAGCGCCTTCAACGCCAGCAGGTAGTTGCGCTGCTGCTGCACCACCCAGTCGTTGCCGACCAGATCCGGCAGGCCGGGATCGTTGCCGCCGCCGCAGATGCGGTAGGTGCGCACCTGGTAGGGATCGTTGTAGTTGGTGATGCACTGCGCCGGGCCGAAATCGTTGGCGCTGAGGAAATTCTGCGAGAGGTCGCCGAACAACCGCAGCGACGCATAGCGCTGCGGGTTGGCGGCGTACTGGCCGAGCACCGCGCTGCCCGGGTAGTTCAGGTCCGAGCGCGTGGCCGCTTCGTTGGCCATGTGGTTGAGCACCACGTCGGCATAGGTTTCCACGCCCACCGCCTTCAGCGCCTGCACCATGCTGGCGAAGGCGTCGGTGTCGCCGAGCGGGTTGTCGATCAGACGCATGTCCTGCGGCTGGTAGCGCGCCCACCAGGCGTCGCCCTGCGAGCGGTAGGCCGGCGCCACCAGTACTTTGCGGTAGCCGGCGGCGGCGATCTGCGCGGCACGCGCTTCCACGGTGGCGTAGGGCCAGTTGAAGGCATGCAGGATGACGTCGGCCTGGGCGCTGGCGGTGGCCAGGAGCAGCAGCAGGCCGACCAGCAGGCTGCGCCAGCGGTGCAGGCGCAGCAGACGATTTGCAGCGGATGGGACGCGCATCGTTCGATCTCCTCGGTGCGTGGGCGCAGGCAGGACGCCTGCAGGACAGGGACATGACCTCGCCGCGGGGCTGGCGTGCGGCCGGAGGATGCTAAGCGCGCATCGCGGCGCAACATGCGGGCGCTACATACGTATTCATGGCGACAGCGTACGAAAGCGGGATCGGCATCCGCTTCCGCTCGGGAGCGCCGTGCGCGCTGCATTCATGGCACATGCCGCATCGCGGCCCATGCGCTTTGCTACAGTCGCCGCCCTCACCTGTCGACGCGGAGCCGCACCATGACCAGCGCAGCCTTCTATCCGATCGGAACCCCCGGCGTGCCTTGGGGCGCGGCCGAGAAGGCGACCTGGCTGGCGGGTCAGCCGCGCCGGCGCAGCTACCAGGACGAGGTGGTCGCTGTCATCGAAGGCCTGCGCGGGCAATGGGAGGTGGTCGCGTACGGGGAACTGGCGTACGCGCAGGAGCGCTATCCGCTGCTGGCCTTGCGCAGCCGCAACTGGGACGACGCCTTGCCGTGCATGCTGGTTACCGGCGGCGTGCATGGTTACGAGACCAGCGGCGTGCACGGCGCGCTGCAGTTCGCCCAGCAGCATGCCGAGGACTACACCGGCCGCGCCAACCTGCTGGTGGCGCCGTGCGTGAGCCCGTGGGCGTACGAGCGCATCCATCGCTGGAACGCCGATGCGCTGGATCCCAACCGTTCGTTCCGCGCCGACAGCCCGGCGCAGGAATCTGCCGCGCTGCTGCGCCTGGTCGCGCCGCTGCGCGATCGGGTGTGCATGCACATCGATCTGCACGAGACCACCGACAGCGACGAGTCAGAATTCCGGCCGGCGCTGGCCGCGCGCGATGGCATCGCCTACGCGCCGGGCGGCATTCCCGACGGTTTCTACCTGGTCGGCGACAGCGAGAACCCGCAGCCCGCGTTCCAGCAGGCGGTGCTGGCCGCAGTCGCGCAGGTCACCCATATCGCGCCGGCCGACGCCGCCGGCGAACTCATCGGCACGCCGCTGGCGGCGCCGGGGGTCATCAACTACCCGGTGAAGCGGCTGGGTCTGTGTGCAGGCATCACCGACGCGCGCTACACCACGACTACCGAGGTGTATCCGGACAGCGCCAGCGCCACGCCGCAGCAGTGCAACGCCGCGCAGGTGGCGGCGGTACGCTCGGCGATCGACTACGCGTTGGCGCATCCGTAGTCGCCGGGTGGATGCACGATTTGCAGGACACCTGTCACGCAGCCGCGACGAGCGACGCCCGCTGGGTACCCAACGTTGCACGGCGTCGGGACTGAAGTCCCTCCCACAGTGCACCCAGTCGAGGTATCGCAAGTTCCGCTGAGCGCTGTTCCGCATGGCCTTGCGCCACCGGCTGCGACGGCGGCAGCGGTGGGCACCGACCCTGCCGCGCGCTACGCTTGTGGGCCCTCGTTTGCCATGCACCCCATGTCCATCGTCCTCACGCCGTTTGCCCGCACGCGTCTGTTCCCGCGCGATGGCCGCCGCAATGCGATCCAGGACTGCACGCCCGAGCAGTTCGAGCAGCACCTCAACGCGCACACGCCGCTGCAGGTGCTGGACGGCTACGCACCGTTCTGCAAGTTGCACGTGCACCGCAACTGGACCTCGACGCGCTGCCTGACCGTGCCGATCACCGACGCCAACCGGCGCCTGCTGCGTTCGGGCTACGAGGCGCGCAGCCGTGAAGAACTGCCGGTCCTGGTGCGCTGGTTCGAAGGAGTCGAGCCGCCGGTGGCCGAGTACCTGCTGCCGATCCTCTACAGCCGCGAACAGCTCGCGCACGAGGGCGCGCCGATCGAGGCGGACTGGGGCGTGGTCGGTTGCCTGTATACCGCCGAGCCGCAGGAGATCCCGATGGCGCCGATCACCATGCTGCGCAATGCGCTGGGCGTGGAGGAGGGCGGCTCGGGCGTGCCGCTGGATCGCGACGCCTATCGGCGCAGCGTGGCGTTCTGGGAGCACAACGCCAACTGGCGGCCGTAAGCGCGGTCAGACGCGGTCCGCGCGCAGTGACCTCGCCGGGCACGCATCGCGGTGCATGCGGCGCACGTTACCGCGCGCAGGCGTGATCGCTCCGGACGCGGTCACGCATTCGCGCAGCCGTCTTCACGCATCCCTGCATGTTGCCGCCGCCGGCCCGCCGTGCTGCATCCGTGCACGCGCGTGTGCACTGGCGCATAAGTGCTGAACAGAACTGCGCGCTGCCGCGCGTTCTCGCCGCGACGCCCTGTCCGTTCATCGGCATGACGCGCAACGACTATCAAGTTTGCGGACGGCGGGACGATAGCGAGAGGGTGGGGCGCCATGCAGCGGCGCCGGGACGCAATGTCCGGCCGCGCATCGTGGCCCGGTGGGGAAGGCGCCTCGGGCAGGTCATCGGCAGCGGACACGGCGCACTCGTGCCGCGCGCCGTGGCGGGCTGCCGCGTGGGGGCGTTCCCCGCGACCGTATTCCCTCCCCCCTTGCCAAGGAAGTCGTCATGTCCACTCCGTCGCCGCAGCGCCGTCGCGGCAGCGTCGCCAAACGCCTGATGCTCGGTACCGGCCTGCTCGCGCTGGCCTGCTTCGGCCTGACCGCCATGATCATCTACTGGCGCAGCAGCGATGCGCTGCTGTCGACCTCGCGCACCAGCATCGAGAACCTGGCGCAAGTGGAGGCGCAGCGGGTGTCGCGCGAAATCGGCGTGGCCTTCGACGCCAGCGACGCGCTGGCCAACAGCTTCCGCGTGCAGCACGCCGCCGGTCTGTCGCGCGCCACCGCCACCGCGGTGCTGCGCAGCCAGCTCGACGCGCATCCGCAGTGGCTGGGCATCAGCACCATGTGGGAGCCGGACGCGTTCGACGGCAACGACAAGGCCTTCGTCGGCACCGAGGGCCATGACGCCACCGGCCGCTACATGACTTTGTGGTCGCGGCAGAACGGCAAGCTGGTGCGCGAGGCGCTGCGCGACTACGAGAAGCCGGGCGACGGCGACTGGTACCTGCTGGCGCGCAACACGCACAAGCCGGTGGTGATCGAGCCCTACTACTACCCGGTGGCCGGCAAGGACACGCTGATGACCACGCTGGCCACGCCGATCCTGGAGAACGGGCGTTTCCTGGGCGTGGTCACCGTCGACTTCACCCTCGATACCCTGCAGCAGCGCATCGCCGCGCTGCGGCCGATGGGCGAGGGCCATGCCAGCCTGCTGTCGCCGTTGGGCATGGTGATGGCCAGCCGCGATCCGCAGCAGGTCGGCAAGACCCGCAGCGATGCCTGGTCCAAGGACATGCTGGCGCGCGTGGCCAAGGGCCAGGTGGTGTTCGACCATCGCCGCGCCGACGGCGAGGATGCGTTGAACGTGTTCGTGCCGCTGAAGATCGGCGATGCGCCGCAGACGTTCGCGCTTGGCGTCTCGGTGCCGTACGCGCTGGTCATGGCCAAGGCGCGTGCGCTGTTGTGGACCATCGCCGCGGTCGGCCTGCTCTCGGCGTTGTTGCTGAGCGGCGCGCTGTACCTGCTGCTGCGCCGGCAGGTGCTCGACCCGCTGGCCGAGGCCGTGCGCGTGTCTTCGGCGGTCGCCGCCGGGCGCCTGGACAGCCAGGTCCGGCATCGCCGCGACGACGAGCTGGGCCAGTTGCTGGATGCGATGGGCAGCATGCAGACGCAGTTGCAGGCGGTAATGCAGGCGCAGGCGGAGATGGCGCAGCGCCACGACGCCGGCGAGATGAGCTACCGGATGGACGCCGAGCGCTTCCCCGGCGAGTACGGCCGCATGGTCCATGGCACCAATGCACTGGTGGCCGCGCACGTGGACGTGCAGCGGCGCCTGGTCGAGGTCATGTCGCAGTACGCGATCGGCAACATGCAGGTGGACATGGAACCGCTGCCGGGCGAGAAGGCGGCGATCACCGAGGCGATGCGCACCACCAAGCGCAGCATGCAGGCGATCAACCAGGCCATCACCGAACTGGCGCAGGCCGCGGCTTCCGGCGATTTCTCCCGGCGCGGCGACGCCGAGCGCTTCCAGTACGACTTCCGCGGCATGGTGGTCGGGCTGAACCGGCTGATGGAGTTGACCGAAGGCAACCTCTCGGCCTTGTCGGCGCTGTTGCGTGCCGTGGCCCAGGGCGACCTCACCGCGCGCATGCACGGCGAATTCCATGGCGTATTCGCGCAGATGCGCGACGATGCCAATGCCACGGTGGAACAGCTGACCGGCATCGTCGGCCGCATCCAGCAGGCCACCACCGCGATCAACTCCGCCGCCAGCGAGATCGCCGCCGGCAACGACGACCTGTCGCGTCGCACCGAGCAGCAGGCGGCCAATCTGGAAGAAACCGCGGCCTCGATGGAGGAGCTGACCTCGACGGTGAAGCAGAACGCCGAGCATGCGCACCAGGCCAACCGCCTGGCGCAGGACACCGCGGGCGTGGCCTCGCGTGGCGGCGCGGTGGTCGAGCAGGTGGTGGACACCATGTCCGGCATCGCCGAAGCATCGAAGAAGATGGCCGAGATCATCGGCGTGATCGACGGCATCGCCTTCCAGACCAACATCCTGGCGCTCAACGCCGCGGTGGAGGCGGCGCGCGCCGGCGAGCAGGGCCGCGGTTTCGCGGTGGTGGCCAGCGAGGTGCGCGCGCTGGCGCAGCGCTCGGCGACCGCGGCGCACGAGATCAAGGGCCTGATCGACGCCTCGGTCGGCAAGATCGACGATGGCACGGCGCTGGTCAACGGCGCTGGCGACACCATGCGCGAGGTCGTGGCCAGCGTGCGCCGGGTCACCGACATCATGAGCGAGATCGCCGCCGCCTCGCAGGAGCAGAGCGCCGGTATCGAACAGGTGAGCAAGACCATCGTGCAGATGGACGAAGCCACCCAACAGAACGCCGCGCTGGTCGAGGAGGCCACGGCGGCGGCGCGGGCGATGGAGGATCAGGCCGAGGAACTGCAGCGCGCGGTGGCGCTGTTCAAGCTCGCGGCACCTTCGTCGGGCGGCCTGGCCGCGGCGGGCCGGGCGCGGCTGGAGCTGGTGTCGTGAGCGCCATGCGCAGCGCAGCGCTGCTGCTGGCGCTGGGCGTCGCCGCACCGGCCTGGGCCGGGACCGCCAGCGCCAATCTGGCGGCGACCTCGAACTACGTCTCGCGCGGATTCGAGCAGAGCTGGGGGCGGCCGGTGCTGCAGGGCGGGCTGGACGTGGCCGCGGACAGCGGCTGGTATGCCGGCACCTGGGCATCCGGGGTGAGTCCGTACTTCATCGAAGGCGGGCACGTGGAGTGGGACGTGTATGCCGGCTACGCGGCCAGCCATGGCGACTGGGGCTGGCGCGCCGGCGTCTACCACTACGCCTACCCCGGCGCGCGCATGAGCGCCAGCGGCACGCGCTACGACTATGGCGAGGCCATCGTCGCCGGGCACTGGCGCACGCTGGAACTGTCCTACGCCAGCACCTGGACGCGCGACTACTTCGGCTACAACAGCGCCACGCTGGGCGTCGGCCAGGGCCGGCACTCGCGCGGCTCCGGTTATCTGGCGCTGGACGCCACGCTGCCGCTGGCGCCGGACTGGCAGGCCAGCGTGCATGCCGGCCACCAGCACGTGCGCAACTTCGCCGACTACGGCTGGACCGACGCGCGCGTGGGCCTGAGCCGCACCTGGCGCGGCACCGAGTTCGGCCTGAGCTACGCACGGGCCTGGAACAGCGCCGGCGTCTATCGCCGCTACACCACCGGCGTGGCGGATGGCGAGGGCCGGGTGCACGTCTCCAACCCGATCGACGGTGCCTGGTCGTTCTCGATCAAGCGCAACTTCTCGCTATAGGCGGACGCGCGCTCAGCCGTCGGCGGGCGCTGCGAACGCCTCGACGGCGAGCCGGTCCAGGTAGGCGCGCAGGCGTTGCTCGCGTTGCGCCGGGTCGCTGGGCAGCGGGCGCGCTTGCGTGCCGCCGCCGCTGCGCGCATGCACGCGTGGATACGGCTGTGCCGGCACCGGCACGCCCAGGAAGGCGCACAGCGGCTCCCAGCCCGTCTGCGCGTCGGTGTCGAGCACCAGCAGGCGCTGCGCCGGCACGCTGGCGATGACCGCCTGGTTCCAGCGGCGGAAATAGTCGGTCATGAAGCTGCGATCGTCGATGCGCGTGGCGAAGTCGCGGCGCAGGAACTGGCTCAGCCGCTGGCCCTCGGCGCCGAACAGGGCCGGCACCCTGCCGTCGCTGGCGAAGATGGTGCTGCGCACCGACTCGAACCAGGCATCGGCATCGCGCACGGTCAGGATCACCTTGGCCTGCGGGTAGCGCGCGACCAGCTCGCGCCAGAAGCAGCAGCCGGGATAGTCGACGGTGGCGGTATAGCCGGCGAACAGCGTGTCCCAGTCCGCCTGCCCGTCGATCGCCGCGTCCCACAGCGGCAAGGCCTGGCGCAGGTGCGCGGCCAGTTCCATGGCGTGATAGCAGCGGCCCAGGCCCAGATGTTCCAGCGCCAGCTTCAGCGACAGGGTGCCGGTGCGGCCGAGGCCGGCGCCGACGACGCACAGGCTCATGCCGACGCCCCGGCGCCCTGCGCCAGCCACTGCGTGGCCTCGCGGCCCAGCTCCGCCTGCGCGCGCGCCTCGTAGTCGGCGGCGACGGTCGCCGGCAACAGCGTACGCCAGCGGCCGCTGCGGCCCTGGTTGAAGAAGGCCTTGCCGCCTTCGCGCCACAGCCCGGCGCCCTGCGGCACGTAGCGCGCGGCGTGCTGGCGCATGTAGCCGAACTGGCAGTGCGCCAGGATGGTCTCCCGGTCCGTCTCGCGCACCGGAATCTCCAGGAACGCGGCGATGCGCCGCACTTGCCCGGGCAGATCCTGCAGCAGGTCGGCGTAGTGCACCAGCAGCACGTTCGGCTGCGCGCGCTGCTGCCACCAGCTGCGCACGCCTTCCCAGAACGGCCAGAACGGTGCGCCGTCGTGGGCCAGCCAATGCGCCACGTAGGCATCCATCGGCAGGCTCGGCGGCGGCACCACGCGCAGCTTGCCCGGTTCGGCCGCCCCGGCATCCAGCCGCGCCTGCGCATCCTGGCTGACCGCACACTGGTGGTCGTACAGGCTCAGCGCGATGTCGCGGCCGTCGCGGCCGATGTACAGGTATTTGGCGCGATCGCTGACCACCAGCGCATCGGCGGGCAGATGCGTCTTGATGAAGCGCCGGTGGGTCTGCGCCTGCAGCAGCGCGAGCTTGCTCGTGCGGTCCGGGTACACACCGTCCAGCCACGGCGAGATCGCCGACACGTCGACGTCCGCCGCGCCCTCGAACAGCAACTGCGCGACGATCTGCTGCAGCCAGGTGGTGCCGGCCTTGGCGTAGCTGGCGATGACGATGTCGCCGTCGCGAAACTCCAGTTCGTTCCAGGCGGCGGAATCGAAAAAGCGGTTGGAGTATTCCCGGGTCTTGGCGAAGGCAGTGGAATCAGCCATGCGGGGTTTCCGGTGTGCGGGGGAAGGGCGCCGTCGCGGGCGACTGGCGGGACAGGGTTGTCGTGCGCGGGCGCAAGGCGATGCGGACATCGAGTGGACGCAGCACCAGCGCCGGATACGGCCGTGGCCGTGCATCCGTCGCCAGGTGCAGCGTGCGCTCGCGCAACAGGCCGGCCACGACCACGGTCATCTGCACCAGCGCCAACTGGCTGCCGATGCAACTGCGCGGACCGCCGCCGAACGGAAAGTAGGTGTAGCGCGCCGGTGTCTGCGCCGGGTCCAGCCAGCGCGCCGGCAGGAAGCGGTCCGGCGCGGAGAAGTGACGCGGATCGCGCTGCACCACCCACTGGCTGACGATCAGCTGGGTACCGCGCGGCACCGCGAAGCCGCCCAGCGTGGTGTCGCGTTGCGCGATGCGCGCGGTCATCCACGCCGGCGGATACAGGCGCATGGCCTCCTTCACGCAGGCGCGCGTCAGCGGCAGGCGTTCGACGAGCGCATCGGCGCAGGGCGTGGTGGATGCGCCGTCGATACCGGGCAGGGCATCGGCTTCCTCCGCCACGGCCTGCGCGATCGATGGATGTTGCGCCAGCAGCAACAGCGTCCAGGTCAGGCCGGCCGCCATCGGCTCCAGCGCCGACATCAGCATCGCCGCCGCTTCGTCGCGGCACCAGTCGTCGTCGGCCTGCGGAGCGTCGCGTCGCAGCAGCTCCAGCACCGAGGCGTCTGCGCCATCAGAATGTGGCGACGTCAGGATCTGCGTCAGCGCGGTGTCCAGTGCGCCGCGTGCGGCACGCAGGCGGCGCTTGCCGGCACTCGGCCACCAGGCCGGCGCCGCGGACGGCGTACGCGTCTGCTGCAGGATCGCATCGACCATCGGCAGCATCCGCAGCAGCGCCGGCGCGTGCACCGCATCGCCGAGCAGGAAGCCGGCGCCCAGTTGCGCGCAGAGCGCGGTCATGGTCAGGCGCAGGTCGTGCACGTTGTCGATGTCGCCGCGCGATCGCAGCAGCGCCTGTGTGGCGGCGGCCGCCTTTGCGGCGTAGTCGCGCACCAGGCTGGCGCGGAACGCGGGCTGCAGCGCCTGGCGCTTGCGCCGCCAGGCCTCGCCCTCGCTGTTCATCACCGATGCCGGAAATGCAGCGCGCCGCGCACGCGGATCCGGATCGGATTTGGCGTAGAGGCTGCCGTCGTCGCCGAGCACCTTGGCGATCGCGGTTGGTGCTGCGAGCAGATAGGTGCGCTCGGCGATCCGCACCACGTCGCCATGCGTGCGTGCGCAGTGTTGCAGGAAGTCGAGGGGATCGGTGGCGAACGCCTGCCGGTTGCCGAATGCCCAGTGCCCGCGCGGGCCTGGCGGGCGCGGATGCGGATCGGTCACGTGCAGATCCGCACGAATAGCCGTGTCGGCGGGTCACACCGCGACGCAGGAGGGGACATGGAGCCGATGGCGAACGGGCGTGCGGCCGTGCGAAGCGGAGAGCGCTGGGGAGAGGGGGCGGGTCGCCCCCTCTCGCACGGTCATGCCACGCGACGGTGGCGGGGGAGGTCAGTAGGTGTAGATGTAGCCGAGCTTGCGGCCACCGAGGCTCTGCACCCAACGCGACAGCGAATCAAAAAGGCGTTTCATGGCGATACTCCTGATTGAGCGGGGGATCTGTTGCGATTGTCGCGCCTGCCTCAGCGTGGCAGGCGCGGGAAAAAGCATCCTCGCTTGGATGCGGCGGCGCAAGCAAAAGACTGAAGCGCGGCCAACTGCAATGCGCATGTCATCTGCAGTTTTGTGGCGTGTGTCGCACGCGATTGCAGCGCATCGCCGCGCCTGCCATGCAGGGTGCCGCCCTGCATGTGTGGCCACTGCGTCGCCATCGCTGCGTGCTATGGTCGCGCCACTTCGGCAACGAGTGGCTGCGGATGCCCGTGACCCACGAGTACGATCGCCTGGCCGCGATCTACGACCGTTTCTACGATCGCTGGCCTGCCGCCGTCACCCAGCAGTGCGTCGGTGTCCTCGCCGAGCTGGCCGCGGGCCGTGCGGCGCTGGAACTGGGCATCGGCACTGGCCGCATTGGCTTGCCGCTCGCGCACTGCGATGTGCCGGTCACCGGTATCGACAATTCGCCTGCGATGCTCGAGGCCTTGCGTGCCAAGCCCGGCAGCGAACGCCTGCACCTGGTCTGCGCCGATTTCGCCGACATGCCGGTATGCGGCCCGTTCGGCCTGATCTACGCGGTGGCGGCATTCGGGTATCTGCTGACGCAGGCCGAGCAGCTGCGTTGCATGGTCAACGCGGCGCGCTGCCTGGCGCCCGACGGCCGCTTGCTGATCCAGAGCGCGGTGCCGGGTGCAGAGGTGTTCGAAAGCGGCGGCAAGGTCAGCCAGGTGCTGGACGTGCCGGACACCGACGGCGATGGCGCGGCGGTGATGCTGGTGTGCTCGCAGCCCGATCCGCTGCAGCAGCGCATCGACCAGCGCGTGGTGGTACTGGGCGAATCCGCTACGCGCATCTTCAGCGAGCGCCGCCGTTATGTGTGGCCATCGGAGCTGGACCTGATGGCGCAGATCGCCGGCCTGCGTCTGGAGGCGCGCTGGAGCGACTGGGCACGCACGCCGTATCACGCGCGCAGCCGGATCCAGATCTCGGTGTACGTGCCTGCCAGTGAGCGCACGGCCTGAGAGATTCACGCCGTCGTAAGCGCTTGACGGCGATGTCCGGTCTGCGAGTGGCGGCGTCGGAAGTAGTTGGGCTTTATCGCATTCGGCGTCTGCGGCCATGCCGCTGCCGGACTAGGCTATCCCGTTGGTGTATAGGCGAACCGCGCCTGCAGCCGCGCGCATCGTGTCTGGTCTGGTCGACGCCGTGCTACGACCCGGCACGGGCGCTTGGCTTCGCGATCGCCAGTTTGCGGCGGGGAACACTCAGCATTTCATCCTCGGTTGCGAAGTGCCGCGCTAGCCCGCGCCATGGGAGGCAGTGACAGCAAATCAGGCAAGCAACGCATCGACCAGATCAGCGTGGGCACCGGCCCCGGTTTCATGCATCGCGTGCATAGCCTGCTTCGCGTTGTGCGCGGATCGCCAGGACAAAGACGGTATCCAGCGCCACCACGTATCGGTAGAGGGCGATATATCCCTGAGCGCCTTGGCCAATCACCAGTTCACGCAGATCATGGCGCGTCAGCCGGCCGATCAGCGGATTGTCCGTCAGCACGTTCGATGCGCTGACGATCTCGCTCAGACGCTCTTGGATATGCTCGGCTTCGTGTTGTTCCAGATGGCCGATGATGCGCCGTAGGTCCTCGTTGACAGAGGGCAGGAACTCGACGTGCGCCATGCTATTTCGCGAACTTGCGGGCGGCGGGAGGGGGAATGTCCTTGCCCTCAATGCGTTCCATCAGATAGCGACGCATCTCGTCCCAGGGAATGCTCTCGCCGGTTTCGAGGAATTCGCCCCAACGGCGCTCGGCCTCTGCATGGAAGTCGACGCGCCGCTCGGCCAGCTCGGCCTTCTCGGCGATGGCTTCCAGGATGAAGTTGTGCGACGTGGTGCCGGCCGCTTCCGCGGCCTTGGCGACGCGGGCCTTGAGCGCGTCCGGCAGGCGGATGGTGGTGGTGCTCATGGGGAGCTCCAGGCGATTGGTGTGGAATCAATGTAGCACAGGTGTGGTACAGACGGCCTGGCTGGGCAGGCGCGTCGGCCGACTGGCCGGAAAAGGCCGCTTGGAGCAGGGATTGGCGCAAGGTGGCGACGTCTGCGGTTTTTCGCTCCGTACGAATTTCCAGCTCCCTTCCCCCCACACGCTTGCTGCGCCGATCGCACAAAAAAACGGGCGCCTCGCGGCGCCCGTTCCTGTCTGCCTGGCGATGTGCTGCCGATGGCTCAGTAGCGGTAGTGCTCCGGCTTGAACGGGCCATCGACCGGCACGCCCAGGTAGGCGGCCTGCGCGTCGGTGAGCTTGGTCAGCTTCACGCCGATCTTCTCCAGGTGCAGGCGTGCCACTTCCTCGTCCAGCTTCTTCGGCAGGCGGTACACCTGCTTCTCGTAGCTGTCCTTGTTCTGCCAAAGGTCGATCTGCGCCAGGGTCTGGTTGGCGAAGCTGTTGGACATCACGAAGCTGGGGTGGCCGGTGGCGCAGCCCAGGTTGACCAGGCGGCCTTCGGCCAGCAGGAAGATCGCGTTGCCGTTGGGCAGCACGAACTTGTCCACCTGCGGCTTGATGTTGATCTTCTGCACGCCCGGCAGCTTGTACAGCGCCTCGACCTGGATCTCGTTGTCGAAGTGGCCGATGTTGCAGACGATGGCCTGGTCCTTCATCTGCGTCAGGTGCTCGATGCGGATGATGTCCTTGTTGCCGGTGGTGGTGACGTAGATGTCGGCCTGGCCGAGGGTGTCCTCGACGGTGTTGACCTCGAAGCCTTCCATCGCCGCCTGCAGCGCGCAGATCGGGTCGATCTCGGTGACGATGACGCGGGCGCCGTAGGCACGCAGGCTGTGCGCCGAGCCCTTGCCGACGTCGCCGTAGCCGCACACCACCGCGACCTTGCCGGCCAGCATCACGTCCATCGCGCGCTTGAGGCCGTCGGCCAGCGACTCGCGGCAGCCGTACAGGTTGTCGAACTTGCTCTTGGTCACCGAGTCGTTGACGTTGATCGCCGGGATCAGCAGGGTGCCGGCTTCGGCCAGCTGGTACAGGCGGTGCACGCCGGTGGTGGTCTCTTCGGAGACGCCCTTCCAGTCCTTGACCACGCGGGTCCAGTAGCCCGGGCGCTCCACCGCCACGCGCTTGAGCAGGTTCTTGATCACCTGCTCCTCGTGCGAGGAGGACGGCTCGTCCACCCACTTGGCGCCGTTCTCCAGCTCATAGCCCTTGTGGATCAGCAGGGTCACGTCGCCGCCGTCGTCCACCACCAGTTCCGGGCCGGTCTGGGTGCCGTCGGGCAGGGTGAAGGTCAGCGCGTCGAGGGTGCAGTCCCAGTATTCCTCCAGGGTCTCGCCCTTCCAGGCGAACACGGGGGTGCCGGTGGCGGCGATCGCCGCGGCGGCGTGGTCCTGGGTGGAGAAGATGTTGCACGAGGCCCAGCGCACATCGGCGCCGATGTCCTTCAGCGTCTCGATCAGCACCGCGGTCTGGATGGTCATGTGCAGCGAGCCGGTCACGCGCACGCCGGCCAGCGGCTTGGCGGTGGCGTACTGGCGGCGGATCGACATCAGGCCCGGCATCTCGTGCTCGGCGATGTCCAGTTCCTTGCGGCCCCAATCGGCCAGGGAAATGTCGGCGACCTTGTAGTCACCCTCGGTGGAAAAGCTCTTGAGTGCAGCGTTCATCGATAAAGCTCCGGTCAATGGCGAGAAACTCGCGAAGTCCGGGCGCCGTTGTCGCTCAAGCCTCGCGCCGAGCCTGGCCGGATCTGGAGACGGGGAATCCGGTCTCGATCCGGTCGCAGCGCCCCTCGGCGCAAGGGGTAACCGATTATAGCGGCTGCCGCGTGTGGCGCTTGAACGCGGGTCAGTGCGGGGAATGGCATGCCCAAGCCCAACAATCGACAGGGGGCGGGCGGCGCCGGCCCTGCTACCGTCGTCGGTTCGATCGATGGGAAGGAGAGGGGAGAGATGAACCAGATCACAGTGCGCGGGCGCCGCCGTGTCGCCAGGCCGGTCTGCGGCCTGCTGTGCGCGGCCCTGGCCGCGGCCGGCAGCGCCGCCGCCAACGCGGCCTCGGCACCTGCGGCGGCTGCCGTGAGCGCCGATCCGTCCGACAGCGGCTATCAACTGCCGTCGGCGCCGCTGCAGGCCATCGTCGATGCGCCGCGGCCGCCGCAGCTGTCGCTGAGCCCGCGGCGCGATCTGGCGGCGATGCTGCAGTTGCCCGCGCTGCCCGGCATCGCCCAGGTCGCGCAGCCGGAACTCAAGCTGGCCGGGCTGCGCATCCATCCGCGCACCCGCTCGCAGAGCCGCTTCGCCTTCGGCGACAAGCTGTGGCTGCTGCGCATCGCCGACGGCAGCGAGCTGCAGATCGAGGGTTTGCCGTCGCCGCTGTCGATCGCCGGCATGGCCTGGGCGCCGGACCAGCGGCATCTGGCCTTCAACCGGGTCGACGGGCGCAGCGGCGCCAACGAGCTGTGGGTGGTGGACATCGCCGCGCGGCGTGCGCGACGTGTCGCCGAGCGGCTCAACACGGTGTCCGGCGAGGGCTATGCGTGGATGCCCGACAGCCGCCAGTTGCTGGTGTTGCTGCAGCCGCAGGCGCAGGGCGCGGCGCCGCCCGCCGACGCGGTGCCGACCGGGCCGGCGGTGCAGCAGACCGCCGGTGGCGGTGCCACCGCCTTGCGCACCTACCAGGACCTGCTGAAGAACGAGGCCGACGCGCGCCAGTTCGACGATCAACTACGCGCGCAGCCGGCGCTGGTCGACGTCGACGGGCGGATGCAGCGCATCGCGTCTCCCGACCTGTATCTGTCGCTGGCGCCGTCGCCGGACGGCCGTTATCTGCTGGCGCAGCGCCTGCAGCGGCCGTTCTCCTACCTGGTGCCGGCCAGTGGCTTCCCGCGCACCATCGAGGTGCTGGACCGCGCCGGCAAGCCGGTGCACACGGTGGCGCAGCTGCCGCTGGTGGAAGGCCTGCCGACCGGCAACGATGCGGTGCGCACCGGTGTGCGCGATATCGACTGGCGCAGCGACGCCCCGGCCACCCTGGTCTGGGCCGAGGCCCAGGACGGCGGCGACCCCGCGCGCGAAGCGGCGGTGCGCGACGCGGTGCTGCTGCAGGCGGCGCCGTTCAAGACACCGCCGGTGACGCTGGCGCGCCTGCAGTCGCGCTTCGCCGGCATCGCCTGGGGCCGCGGCGACCTGGCGCTGATCGACGAGTTCTGGTGGAAGACGCGCCAGACCAGACAATGGCGTGTGGCCCCGGACCATCCCGCGCAGGCGCCGCAGCTGCTGGTAGAGCGTTCGCAGGAGGACCGCTACGCGGATCCGGGCACGCCGGTGACGGAGCGCGATGCGGCCGGCAACCCGCGCCTGTTGATCGCCGCCGACGGCCACAGCCTGTTCCTGCGCGGCGAAGGCGCCTCCCCGCAGGGCGATCGACCGTTCCTGGATCGCTACGATCTGGACACGCGGAAAAGCACGCGCCTGTTCCAGTCGCAGGCGCCGTACTACGCGGTACCGCAGGCCTTGCTCGACGCCAGCGGCCAGCGCCTGCTGATCACCCGCGAGACGCCGCAGGAGCCGCGCAATTTCTACCGGCTCGACGCTGCGAACGCGGAGCCGGTGGCGCTGACCCATTTCACCCATCCCACGCCGCAGTTGCGCGACGTGCACAAGGAACAGATCCGCTATCGGCGCAAGGACGGGGTGGAGCTGACCGCGACCCTGCTGCTGCCGCCGGGCTACGACGCCAAGCGCGACGGCCCGCTGCCGATGCTGATGTGGGCCTACCCGGGCGAGTTCAAATCCGCCGACGCCGCCAGCCAGGTCACCGATTCGCCGTACCGCTTCAACGCGATCGGCTACTGGGGCCCGCAGGCGTTCCTGGCGCTGGGCTATGCGGTGCTCAACGATCCGTCGATGCCGATCGTCGGCGAGGGTGCGCGCGAACCCAACGACACCTACGTCGAGCAACTGGTCGCCGATGCGCAGGCGGCGGTGGACGAGGTGGTGCGGCGCGGCGTCGCCGATCGCAACCGCATCGCCATCGGCGGGCATTCCTATGGCGCCTTCATGACCGCCAATCTGCTCGCGCACACGCGCCTGTTCAAGGCCGGCATCGCCCGCAGCGGCGCCTACAACCGCTCGCTGACCCCGTTCGGCTTCCAGTCCGAGGAGCGCACCTACTGGCAGGCGCAGCCGGTGTACCAGGCGATGTCGCCGTTCAACTACGCCGACCGGATCAAGGATCCGCTGCTGCTGATCCACGGCGCCGAGGACAACAACTCCGGCACCTTCCCGATCCAGAGCGAGCGCATGTACGCGGCGATCAAGGGCAACGGCGGCACCGCGCGGCTGGTGATGCTGCCCAACGAGGCGCATGCCTACCGCGCGCGCGAGTCGGTGCTGCAGATGCTGGCCGAGAGCGAGCGCTGGCTGCGCACCTATCTGGGACCGGCGCCCACGCCGACGTCCATGCCGGCTGCGGCAGGCGCCACGCCGCGCTGAGCCGCGCCTGCGCCACGGCCGCACGTGCGTGCCGCCGTGGCGCAGGGCGCTGCTGTGCAGTGCAAATGGTTCGCTTTGAAACCGTCGCGCGGCCGACGGGAACGCGATCCCTTTTCGGTTAGGCTTGCGGCGCCCCCACTGCCGAGCCATGCGTTTCCCGATGAACGAGTCCCGCAGCAGCATCGTCTTCGCCACCCCCGACCTTCCCCTGCGCGACGACGTGCGCCGCCTCGGCGCCCTGGTGGGCGACCTGCTCGCCGAACAGGTCTCGGCGCAGTTCCTCGACGAGATCGAACGCATCCGCACCACCGCGATCGCGCGCCGCGAGCGCGCCGCGCCGCTGTCCTCGCTGAGCGAGCAACTCGCCGGCCGCGCGCCGCGCGATGCCGAAGCGCTGGTGCGCGCCTTCAGCACCTATTTCCAGGTGGTCAACATCGCCGAGCGCGTGCACCGCATCCGTCGCCGCCGCGACTACCAGCGCAGCAGCGCCGACACGCCGCAGCCGGACGGCCTGCTCGACGCCTTGCGCCGGCTCAAGGCGCAGGGCGTCGGCATCGACGAACTGCGCGACTGGCTGCCGCGCATCGACGTCGAGCCGGTGTTCACCGCGCACCCGACCGAGGCGGTGCGGCGTGCGCTGCTGGAGAAGGAACAGTTGATGGTGGCCAGCCTGGTCGACAACCTCGACGGCCTGCGCACCCCGGGCGAGCGCGCCACCGACGCGGCGCGCTTCCGCATGGCGCTGACCGCCTCGTGGCAGACCGCCGATTCCTCGCCGGTGCGTCCCACCGTGGAGGACGAGCGCGAGCATGTCGGTTTCTACCTGACCCAGGTGCTGTACCGGGTGATCCCGGTGATGTACGAGACCCTGGAGCACGCCATCGAGCAGACCTACGGGCAGGCGCTGAGCCTGCCGCGGCTGCTGCGCTTCGGCACCTGGGTCGGCGGCGACATGGACGGCAACCCCAACGTCGATGCCGCCACCATCACCGCCACCCTCGACGCGCAGCGGCGTGCGGTGCTGGAGCGCTATCTGAAGGAACTGTGGCAGCTCGCCAGCCTGCTCAGCCAGTCGACCACCCTGGTCGCGGTCAGCGCGCCGCTGCTGGAGCAACTGGAGCGTTACCGGCAACTGCTGCCGGAAGCCGCGGCGCGCTCGCGGCCGCGTCACGGCGACATGCCGTACCGCCTGCTCAACGATCTGATGCGCGCGCGCCTGCAGGCCACCCTGGACGATGCGCCCGGTGCCTATGCCGCGCCGGCCGAACTGGAAAGCGATCTGCAGTTGATCCTGGACAGCCTGCAGGCCAACAAGGGCCTGCACGCCGGCTGGTTCGCGGTGCGGCGCCTGCTGTGGCGGGTGCGCAGCTTCGGCTTCCACCTGGCGCGGCTGGACGTGCGCCAGGAGTCCAGCGTGCATGCGCGTGCGGTCGCCGCCGCGCTGGACACGCAGGACTGGGACGCGCGCGCGGTGGAAGCGCGCGCAGGCCTGCTCGGCCCCTACGCCAGCGGCGAACAGGCGCTGCCGGCGGCCGACGACGACGGCAATGCGCGGCTGGACGCGGTGTTCGCCGCGCTCGCCGATGCGCGCGCGCGGCACGGCGCCGACGCGCTGGGCAGCTACATCATCTCGATGGCGCACGACCGCGCCGACGTGCTGACCGTGCTGGCGCTGGCGCGCCGCGGCGGCCTGGTCGATGCCGACGGCGCGGTGCCGCTGGACATCGTGCCGCTGTTCGAGACCGTGGACGACCTGCGCGGCGGCACCGCGACCCTGCGCGACCTGCTGGCCGACCCGGTCTACCGTCGCCACCTGGCCGCGCGCGACGACGTGCAGATGGTGATGCTCGGCTATTCCGACAGCGGCAAGGACGGCGGCATCGCCGCCTCGCGCTGGGGCCTGCAGCGCGCGCAGGTGGAACTGCTGGAGGCGGCGGCCGAACTCGGCATCCGCCTGACCTTCTTCCACGGCCGCGGCGGCTCGATCGTGCGCGGCGGCGGCAAGACCACGCGCGCGCTGGAGGCGGCGCCGCGCGGCAGCGTCGACGGGCGCCTGCGCGTGACCGAGCAGGGCGAGGTGATCCACCGCAAGTACGGCATCCGCGCGCTGGCGCTGCGTTCGCTCGAACAGATGACCGGCGCGGTGCTGCTGTCGAGCCTGCGTCCGCGTGCGGCCGATGCGCGCGAGGCCGGCTGGCGGCCGGTGATGGACCTGGTCGCCGAGCACAGCAGCCAGGCGTACCGCGGCTTCGTCGGCGATGCCGAGTTCATGCGCTATTTCCGCCTGGCTACGCCGATCGACGTGATCGAGCGCATGACCCTGGGCTCGCGGCCGTCGCGGCGGCTCGGCCAGGATGCGGCGCTGTCCAACCTGCGGGCGATTCCCTGGGTATTCGCCTGGAGCCAGGCGCGCGCGGTGATCCCGGGCTGGTACGGCGTGGGCAGCGGCCTGCAGGTGGCGGTGGACGCCGGACACGAGGACGCGCTGCGCGCGATGGCCGCGGACTGGCCGTTCTTCCGCACCTTCCTCGACGACATCGCCATGGTCCTGTCCAAGGGCGACCTCAACATCGCCGAGATGTTCTCGCGCCTGTCCGGGCCGCTGCACGAGCGCTTCTTCCCGCGCATCCGCGACGAACTGGCGCTGACCAAGGGCTGGGTGAAGGCGCTGACCGGGCAGTCGTCGCTGCTGCAGCACGATCCGCGCCTGGCCTTGTCGATCCGCCTGCGCAATCCGTACATCGACCCCATCAGCGTGCTGCAGGTGGACCTGCTGCAGCGCTGGCGCGCTACCGACGGCGAAGACGAGGACCTGCTGCGGGCGCTGGTGGCCTGCGTCAACGGCGTCGCCCAGGGCGTGCAGAACACCGGCTGAGCCCGGTGCTTCCAGGGCGCCGCCGGTGGATACCGGCGGCGGCCGGCCGTGATTCGCTTGCAAGCGGACAAAATTGTCCGATAATGCCGCGCATGGAAATGCGAGCCGATACCGCCCACCGCCGCCGCCTGTTGCTGGACGCCGCCGACGAGGTGTTCTGCGAGCACGGCGTGCTGGCGCCGCTGGAACTGGTGGTGGAGCGCGCCGGCCTCGGCCGCGCCACCCTGTACCGCCATTTCGCCGACCGCACCGAGTTGATGGCGGCGCTGCTGGAACGCGGCCTGGACGGCCTGGAGGGCTGCGCGCGCGAGATCGGCACGCGGCCGGACGGGCTGTTCCTGCTGATGTACGACGTCGCCGAACACATCGCGATGTCGGCGCCGCTGGCCGACTACTGGCGGTCGATGCCGCGCGAGCATCCGACGATCGCCGCGGCGCATACGCGGGCGATGGCGATCCTGCTGCCGTACCTGCAGCGCGCCATCGCCGCCGGCCTGTGCCGCGCGGACCTGGGCGAGCAGGACCTGGCCCTGGCGATGGACATGCTCGGCGCCTGCCAGCGCGGCAGCGACGAGGCCGAACGCAAGGCGCTGGCGCAGCGTTGTTGCCGCCTGCTGTGCCACGCCCTGGCCACGCCCGCGGCGGCGGCCGAGTTGTGAGCGCCGACGGCGCCGCGCGTCGACGCGCCTGGCCATGGCGGCTGGCGCGCGCACTGGCGATGCTGGCGGTGCTCGGCGCCAGCCTGTGGGGCGCGCTGTTCCTGAGCTATCTGCCGCATACCGGCGCGGTGGTGCGCTACGGCTCGGCGCTGCTGTGGGCCGCCTTGGGCGGCGCGGCGCTGTGGGGCCTGCGGCATCCGCGCGAGTACCGCGTGCTGCCGCTGCTGTTCGCGGTCGGCTGCGCCGGCATGGCGGTGGGCTGGTCGGCGCTGCAGCCGCAGCAGAACCGCGACTGGGCCGACGATGTCGCGCAACTGCTGCAGCCGCAGGTGGACGGGCATGTGGTGACCCTGCACAACGTGCGCAATTTCGCCTGGCGCAGCGACCACGACTACACCCCGCGCTGGGAGACGCGCCGTTACGACCTGGAGCGGCTGGCCTCGGCGGACCTCGCGCTGTCGTACTGGATGGGGCCGGCGATCGCCCACACCCTGGTCTCGTTCGGCTTCGACGACGGCCGTCGCGTGGTGTTCTCGCTGGAGATCCGCAAGGAGCGCGGCGAGGCGTTCTCGGCGCTGGCCGGGTTCTTCCGCAACTTCGAGCAGGTGATGGTCGCCGCCGACGAACGCGACATCCTGGCGGTGCGCAGCAACGTGCGCGGCGAGGACGTCTATCTGTACCGGCTCAACCTGTCGCGTGCGCAACTGCGCCAGCTGTTCCTGGGCTACGTGGCGCGGGCGCAGCAACTGCAGCGCACCCCGCGGTTCTACAACACCGCCACCAGCAACTGCACCACCATCGTGTTCGAACTGGCGCGCAAGCTCGATCCCGCACTGCCGCTCGACATCCGCCTGCTGCTGTCCGGCTACCTGCCGTCCTACGTCTACGCGCAGCACGGCTTCGTGCCCGGCTACAGCCTGGCCACGCTGCGCGCGCGCGGCCGCATCGGCGAACGCGCGCGCGCGGCTGGCGTTGGCGACGACTTCTCCACGCGCATCCGCGCCGGCATTCCCGGCGACGATCCCGCCGTCGCGCCATGACCCGGTACTTACGTCTTGCGCGGTGCGCGGGCACCGCGCTGCTGGCTGCCGGGCTGCTGCTCGGCAGCGGCTGCGCCATGGTCAGCGTGCAGTCGCGCAGCGCTGCCGACTACATCGCCACCCAGCGCGGCGACGTGCTCAGCACCGGCAAACTCAGCGATGCCAGTCTGGAGACGTTGCGCGTGCTCGCGCTCGATCCCAAGACCTGCGAGGCGGACGTTGCGGCCTGCGCCACGCAGCTGCGCGCCCTGCAGGGGCTGGATCAGGAGCGGCGGCTGGCGACCCTGTCGGAGCTGTGGGTGCATGCGGCCAATGTGCGCACGCCGCGGCAGGCGAGGGCGCTGGACGATGCGACGCTGCAGGCCTGGCTGGAAGCCGCGCGCTACGCCTACGCCTACCTGTTCTACACCCAGCGCCCGGCCAGCGCGCGCGCCTTCGAGGACCGGCAGACCCAGGTGCGCGACTACTACAACTACGCAGTGCAGCAGGTGGTCGGCGAGCTGTTCCTGCGCTGGCGCGCCGGCAGCGCCAGCGGCGAGTTGCACGACGACGACACGCTGCGCACGGCCGGCTGGCAGGTGCGCGCGGACATGGGCAGCTTCCGCCTGCCGGGTGGCGTGGCGCGTCCGGACGCGATGCTGCCGGCGTCGACGCTGCGCTTCGATGGCTTACGCAGCACCTACCGTCGCGACGGCTTCGGCGCCGAACTGGTCGCGGAGATCGCACCGTCCAAGGTCGGCGACCCGACCGCGGCGGCGGCCGCCAAGGCCACGCCAAACCCGCACGCGCCGGCGTTCAGCGAGATGCCGTATGCGCCGACCACGGTGCTGCTGCGCTTCGACGGCGACAGCCTGGCGCAGGTGCTGGACACCCGCAGCGTGGTGGTCGCGCCCTACGATCCGTACCGCGACGGCGAGGTCGAGGTGCACGGCCAGCGCCTGCCGCTGGCGGCCAACTTCACTGCGGCCTATGGCCTGTGGCTGGCTCGTGCCGGCTTCGCGCGGCAGTCGCTGCGTTCCATGCTCGGCCGCGAGGATGGCATCGACCAGCCGCATCTGTACCTGATGCAGCCGTACGATCCGGACCGGCGCATCATCCTGATGCTGCACGGCCTGGCCAGCAGTCCGGAGGCCTGGGTCAACGTCGCCAACGAACTGATGGGCGACGAACAACTGCGCCGCCACTACCAGATCTGGCAGGTCTACTACCCGACCAACATGCCGATCGCCTGGAACCGCGCGCAGATCGAGACGCTGCTGCAGCAGACCCTGCGCCATTTCGATCCGCAGGAGCAGGCGCCGGCCTCGCAGCACATGGTCCTGATCGGCCACAGCATGGGCGGGGTGATCGGGCGCCTGTTGGTCAGCGACTCCGGCGACACGCTGTGGAACGACCTGATCGGCGCGCGCGGCGACCGGCGCCCGCTTGACCCGCAGGCGCTGGCGCAGTTGCAGCCGCTGCTGCGCTTCGCGCCGTTGCCGGAGGTGGACCGCGCCATCTTCATCGCCGCGCCGCAACGCGGCACCACCTTCGCCGAAGGGCGCCTCGGCCGCCTGGCCGGGCGCCTGGTGCGCCTGCCGGTGACGCTGCTCGATCGCTTGAACACCTTGCTGCAGGGGATCGACGGCCCCGACGGCGCGCCGATGCGCGTGCCCAACAGCATCGACAACCTGCGCGACACCGATCCGTTCGTGCGCGCGGCGGCGGACCTGCCGATTTCGTCGGCGGTGCGCTACCACACCATCATCGCCCGCCGCGATCCGGCGGTGCCGCTGGCCGACTCCGACGACGGCTTGGTGCCGTACCGCAGCGCGCATCTGCCGGGCGCGGTCTCCGAACTGGTGATCACCTCCGGCCACAGCGTGCAGGAGACGCCGCAGGCGATCCTGGAGATCCGCCGCATCCTGCATGCGCAATTGCAGGTGGACGCCGCCGCGACGCGGTGACGCTGCCCGTGACGGGCGGTTGTGCGCGTTCGTCGTCGAGCGCCCGCTGGGTTGCGTTGTCGCCTCATGCGCCCCACGGGCTGGGCGAGGCATCGCCTGCTGGAGCGTTGGCCGCCGCGTCGACGGAAGCGGCCAGGATGTCGCGCTGCCATCGGTGGCGCAGCCGCAAGACGGCACGGCGAATGGTTTCAATTGTGCCGAATTGCGCAGGAAAGGCGCCGAATCGTCGGTCGACGACCTGCGGTGACATCGTTGTCATCAAATTGCAGCCGCGCCTGCCAACAATGCGCGCCGCCGCGAACACGATCTCGGCCTCTCTCCCCTCCATGCCCGGCCTGCGGCCCGTTCCGTTGGCCGCGCCTACGTTCGGATTTTTCATGTCGCACTCGATCCATCTTCAGAAACGCCTGTCACTGGCGATCGCCGCCGCGTTGCTCGGTGTCGCGCCGATGGCCTTGGCCCAGGCGCAGGATGCGCAGGAGACGCAGACCGCCGCGTCCGACGCCAGCGCCAAGACCCTGGACAAGATCACCGTCGCCGTCACCCGCTACAACGCCGCGGACATGCAGATGGCCGCGACCAACACGGCCAACGTGCTGTCGGCCGAAGATCTGAAGTACACCGCCGTGCACAACATCGCCGAGGCGCTGGGTCTGCTGCCGGGCGTCAACGTGGTCAACACCGGGCAGTCGTACTTCGGCGGCGTCGACGGCGCCGCGCGCGGCGAGGGCATGTTCGCCTCGGTGCGTGGCCTCAACGCCGAGTACAACGTCAACCTGATCAACGGCGTCAACGTCGCCCAGGGCCTGCCCTACAGCCGCAGCGTGCAGCTGAGCCTGCTGCCGCCGTCGGGCCTGCAGACCATCGTGTTGAACAAGACCTCCACCGCGGCGATGGACGGCGACGCGATCGGCGGCACCATCGATTACCGCACCCCCAGCGGCTTCGACTACAGCGAGGCGATGGGCGGCAGCGTCACCGCCAGCGGGCGCATGGAAAGCCGTGCGCGCGACTACGGCGACGACGGCCTGGGCAAGGGCGCGGCCGGCGAATTCCACGCCAAGTTCGGCGCCGACAACCAGTTCGGCGTGTACACCAGCGCGTACTACGACGAGCGCCACTACGTGAACAGCGAAGTGGCCAACGCCGCCGCCTCGCGTGGCGACTGGGGCAAGAAGTACTTCTCGCGCACCACGGCCAGCGGCCAGCCGGCGCCCGGCTACGATCCGCAGGACCTGCTGATGGCCACCGGCGCCAACATCGGCTATTCCGCCGGCGATACCACGCGCTACGGCGGCAACGTGTCCTTCGACTGGCACGTCGACCCGAGCCTGCAGCTGTACGCGCGCGCCACCTACGCCTACGCCAAGACCGAGCAGAACACCGGCTACACCCAGCTGGTGCCGGCCAACGTGAGCCTGGCGCAGATCGGCACCACCGGCGTGTACCAGCCGCAGATCAACCGCGTGGCGGTGCGCTACTGGTACGAGACCAACCCGGAAGTGGCGGACCTGGCCACCTTCCAGTTCGGCGCCGACAAGCAACTGGGCAACTGGACGCTGTCGCCGAACCTGTTCTACAGCTACGGCGACAACGATCGCCCGGACCACGTGGAAATCTCCGCGCGCGTGGACCAGTACGCCTCCACCCAGTTCCCGTACGGCGGCGCCAGCACCTTCTCCGGCTACGACGGCGACGGCTTCCCCAAGCCGCTGCTGACCCCGGCGCTGCAGGCCCAGGCCAGCGACATCGGCAGCCTGTATGCGCGTCGCTACGGCCAGTTGACCAAGTCCTACAGCGGCCAGACCAAGGGCGGCGCCAAGTTCGACGTGCGCTACGACTTCGACCAGGGCGCGCTGAGCAACATCCAGTTCGGCGTGAAGTATGTCGACAGCTCCCGCGACTTCACCTCGCGCGACTGGACCAACAGCAAGTTCACCGACGGCACCCTGCTGCGCGACACCGGCCTGGTGGTCGGCCAGTACGACTCGGTGTACCCGGGCAAGTACGCATGGCCGACGGTCAAGCTCAGCAACGGCGGGCTGAAGGCGATGATCGCCCAGCATCTGACCGCGGCCAGCTTCGACACCTGCGGGAGCCTGGCGATCAACAACCAGAACTGCGCGACCATGCGTGGCGACGAGGCGGTGACCTCGGCGTATGCGATGGCCACGTTCCGCAGCGGCGACCTGGAAGTGATCCCGGGCGTGCGCTTCGAGCACACCAGCATCCGCAACACCTTCTGGACCATGCCCGAAGACGCCAACGGCAACGAACTGCCCGGCTTCTTCAGCAGCAACCACACCAGCTACGACGTGCCGCTGCCGAGCGTGTTCCTGAACTACCGCCCGGGCAACGGCAATGCGGTGTACCGCGCCTCGGTGTGGACCAGCTACACCCGGCCGGCGCTGGTGCAGCTCGGCGGCGGCGC
This sequence comes from Xanthomonas sp. LMG 12460, assembly GCF_009192895.1. Classification (NCBI taxonomy): domain Bacteria; kingdom Pseudomonadati; phylum Pseudomonadota; class Gammaproteobacteria; order Lysobacterales; family Lysobacteraceae; genus Xanthomonas; species Xanthomonas sp. LMG 12460. The sequence continues at coordinate 64,035 of NZ_NKUH01000002.1, forward strand.
CAACTACGACGTCTCCAGCGACGGCACCACGGTCATCACCGAGGGCAATCCGGACCTGAAGCCGATCAAGTCGCTCAACGTCGACCTGTCCGGCGAGTGGGACAACGGCCACGGCGGCCACGCGATGCTGGCCGGCTACTACAAGCGCCTGACCGACTACATCTACGAGAGCGGCTCGGATCCGGCCAACGCCGGCACCAGCACCGGCGCCGGCAATGTGCGCTACGTGCGTCCGCAGAACGGCGGCGACGGCAAGGTGCTCGGCGTCGAGGCCGCGGTGCGGCAGACCCTGCAGGGCATGCCGGCACCGCTGGACGGCTTCGGCATCGGCGCCAACGTCACCCGCCAGACCACCCGCGTCGACCTGGGCATGGACGGCTTCCACGACGAGCGCATCCAGAACGCGCCGGACCTGATGGCCAACGCCGAGCTGTTCTACGAGAAGGGCCCGCTGTCGGTGAACCTGGCCTATCACTACTCCGGCGAGTACGTCTCGGTGTACGACTACTACAACCGCGGCGCCACCTGGGACGACCTGTGGGTCAAGCCGATCACGCGCGTGGACCTGCACGTGGGCTACACCTTCAACGAGCACCTGCGCGCCGACCTGTCGGTGGCCAACCTCACCAACCGCCTGAGCTACTGGGCGCACGTGGGCCACAACAGCACCGCGATCTCCGACATCGTCGATGCCGGCCGCACCGCGCTGCTGAACGTGAAGTACACGTTCTGAAGCGGGCGCTTGCGCACGCTGGACGTCGCCACCCGTCGCACGGCCCTGTGCCGCGCGGCGGGTGGGGCGTTGTCGGCCGCGCGCTGCTGCTCGTCTGGCTGGCGCTGATCGGCCTGCCGGGAGCGGCCAGCGCGGCAGCGGCACCGGTGACGGTGCCGATCGACGGCTTGCGCCTGGACCAGGTGCAACTGCTCGGCTCGCACAACAGCTATCGGCCGGTGCCGACCGCGCAGGTGCGCCAGCGCCTGCAGGCGCACGACGCCGCCGAATGGCCGGCACTGGCCTATGGCCATCCTTCGCTGCAGGCCCAGCTCGCGCTGGGGCTGCGGCAACTCGAACTCGACGTGGCCGCCGATCCGCACGGCGGCCTGTACGCCGCGCCGTATGCACGGGCGGATGCGGCGACCCGGGCCCGCATGCACGCGCCCGGCGCCAAGGTGTTGCACCAGCCGGGCCTGGATTACGCCAGCCATTGCCTGCGCTTCCGCGATTGCCTGGCGATCCTCGCCGCCTGGTCGCGCGCGCACCCGCGGCATGCGCCGCTGGTGGTGCTGGTCAATGCGGTGGATTTCGATCCGGTGCCGGGCCTGTGGCCCCACCGTTCCGCCTTCGACGCCAACGACCTGGACGCGCTGGACCGCGACATCGCCGAGGTGGTCGGGCGTGCGCGCCTGATCCTGCCCGACGACGTGCGCGGCGACGCGCCGAGCCTGCGCGAGGCGGTGCTGGCGCATGCCTGGCCGCGGGTGGCGCAGGCGCGCGGCCGCCTGCTGTTCGTGCTCGACGGCAATCCGCGGCACGAGGCGCTGTACCGACAGGCGCATCCATCGCTGCGCGGCCGCATGATGTTCGGCTGGTATGCGCCGGACCAGCCGGAGGCGGCGGTACTGTCGATCGAGGATCCGCTGACCGAGGCGCCGCGGATCCGCGCGCTGGTGACGCAGGGCTTCCTGGTGCGCACCCGCGCCGATACCGATGGCCGCGAGGCGCGCGCGCACGACCGCCGCCGCGCACAGGCGGCGCTGGAGGCCGGCGCGCAATGGATCAGCACCGATTACTACGCCGGCGCCCCGGATCCGCAGCGGCTGGGCTACTGGCTCGGTATCGCCACGGGCCTGCGCTGCGACCGGGTCACGGCCGCATGCGGCACGAGCGCGCCGTGAGACTTTCCATGTTGGGGACGATGATGAAAACAAGAACGCGTTGGATGCTGTGGGTCGTGCTGCTGGTGGCAGCATTGGGCGCGCAGGCGCGGCCGGCGCCGAAGACAGCGCCCGCGCTACAGGTCGAAAAGGTCTGGATGCTGTTCCGCCACGGCGTGCGCGCGCCGTTGCCGGGCGAGGCCGCGGCCGCCGCGCTGGCGCCGCAGCCCTGGCCGGTGTGGGACACGCCGCCGAGCCTGCTCACCACGCACGGCCGCACGGCGGTGGAACGCAGCGGCGACTACACCCGGCAATGGCTGCTGCGCGATGGCGTGCTGCCGGCGCAGGGCTGCCCGGCCGATGGCACGGTCAGCATCTACGCCAACTCCGATCAGCGCACCATCGTCAGTGCGGAGCTGCTCGCCGACACCCTCGCGCCCGGCTGCCATCTGCAGGCCGGCCACCAGGCCGAGGGCAGCGACGACCCGCTGTTCCGTCCGGTGGAAGCCGGCGCGGTGGAGTTCGATGCCGCCGCCGCGGTGGCCTCGATCCAGCGCCAGACCGGCGGCCCGGGCGCGGTGCTGGCACCGTATGCGCGCGAACTGCGCACCATGCAGGAGATCCTCGGCTGCACGGAGCGCTGCGACTTCGTGCACATGCCCTCGTCGCTGACCCCGGGCGCGAACGGGCGCAGCCTGGCCTTGCACGGCCCGCTGGACCTGACCTCGGGCACGGCCGAGGTGTTCATCCTGCAGTACGCAGAAGGCATGCCGCTGAACCAGGTCGGCTGGGGTCGCGCGACGCCGGCGCGCATCGCCGCGGTGTCGCGACTGCACGCCTTGCTGTTCGAGATCTACGCACGGCCGCAGTACATGGCCGCGCGCGCGGGCGCGCCGCTGGCGCACCGCCTGCTGGACACGCTGGGCGCGGACGACGCGCCGCGGCTGAGCGTGCTGGTCGCCAGCGACACCCACATCGCCGCGCTAAGCGGCCTGCTCGACCTGCACTTCCACCTGCCCGGTTTCGGCCGCGACGACGCGCCCCCCGGCGGGGCGCTGGTGGTGGAGCAGGTGCGCGACCCACGCAATGGCCAGCGCTACGTGCGTGTGCGCTACCAGGCGCAGTCGCTGGACCAGTTGCGCGCGCTGACCCCGCTGAGCCTGCGCCATCCGCCGCTGCTGCAGACCCTGCAGATTCCCGGTTGCAGCGACGCCGCGACCGGGCTGTGTCCGCTGCCGAAGTTCCAGGCGCTGCTGCAGGCCGCGCTGCAGCGCCGCGGCTGAGGCGCTCCCGCCGTGACCATCGCTGCTGCCTGGCGGACCAGGGTGAAGCACACATGCCGTGCCGCCTGTACGGCCGCCCTTGAGCGCACGCCGACGATGCGGTAGCGCGCGTGTCTGCCTGCGGGAGTCGACTGTCATGCAGCCGCGGCAAGCGCCGCCGACAGCCGACTGACACCCTCCGTCGTCGCGACTGAAGGGCACCTCTAAAAACCCCGCCTTTGGCATCATTGGTCTGGAGAACACGCCGAGGACGCCACGATGATCAGCCTGTTTGCCGGCCACGAACGCGAAGCCAAGCGGCAGCAGATCGGCGATCCTCTGGCTCTGCTGTCACGGCATATCGACTTTGCCGGGATTGCTCACGCCGTAGACGCGAAGCTGTCCTT